>CANHEC010000137.1 GCA_947459455.1 Chitinophagaceae bacterium | reverse complement strand
CAGCTGGTTTGGGCCGATACAGCCGGCGAACTGGCCACCATCAAAATCTTGCCTTTGAAGGGAGCGCCATGAAAATGGACGTAGCTGTTTTTCTCTGTTACGGTCTGCATATTGTGTTGCTTTTTTGTCGGTTGATTTTTTGCGACTGTAAAGCTGATCACAAACAGGCCGCTATCCATGTAGTGCACCTGAAAGGGTGCTACGCACTTTTTGGTGCGCAGCGGCTACCTTTACCCCATGCCCGATGTGATTGTGAACAAACAGCAGTTTTACAACCCGGTAGACTATGTGCTGAAGAAAATAGGCGGCACCTGGAAAATACCGGTGCTGTGGCGACTGCAAAAAAAGGCCCGGCGCTACAGCGAATTGCAAAAAGACATTCCGCATATCAGCCAAAAAATGCTGACGCAAACGCTGAAGGAGCTGGAAGCCGATGGCTTCATCAGCAAACAAACCTTTCCGGAAGTGCCACCCCGTACCGAATACAGCCTGACGCCCAAAGGCCAGCAAGCCATGGAGGTGATTGTAGTCATTCGCAACTATGGACTGCAACTGCTGCAAGCCGATGGCATAGACTACGAAGCCATGATAAAAGCGGAAGCCGAACAAAAGAAAAAACAATCGTAGTGCAGGAGATTATCGATCAGTTCATCGCCGGTTTGCGCCAAACCTCATGGCTTGAGTTTCTGGCAGTAGTGGCAGGTATTGCTAGTGTATTGTTTTCCCGCGTCGAAAACATTCTCGTGTATCCCGTGGGCCTGCTCAATACCACGGTGTTTGTGTACATCTCTTTTCGTTATCATTTACCTGGCGAGGCGGTGGTCAATTTTTATTACACCATCATGAGCATTTACGGCTGGTGGATGTGGGCCCGACGCGATGCACAGCAGCAGCCGGCTTTGCACGTAAGCTTTAGCAGTGGCCTACAATGGCAGCAGCAGTTCTTGTTTTTTACCGTTTGCTATGTGCTGTTGTACGCATTCATTGCTTTGATGCGCCGCTGGTTTACCGATGGTGCCATCCCCTGGGCCGATGCCCTGGCTTCTGCATCGGCTTTTACCGGCATGTGGCTGATGGCCCGAAAAAAAGTAGAAAGCTGGTACTGGTGGATTGTGACCAACCTGGCCAGTATACCGCTGTATTTTGTAAAAGGGCTGGTATTTACCAGTGTGCAGTATGCGGTGCTGCTGGTACTGGCAGTAGCAGGCCTGCTCAGCTGGCAGCGGCGGGCCCGTGTTTCAGCGGCGGCGCTCCAGTAGCCACTCCAATATCAGCATAGGGCGGTAGCCGCGGCGGGTACGTTCCAGCCCCACCATCAGGGCCAGTTTGGCCTCGCCGGCAGTGCCGCAGTCGGCCAGGTATGCCGCCAGCCAGTCGTCATCGGGCCGCAGTGCCGGCAGCTGTTCAGCAGGCACCGGCGCCAGGGTGATCGTCGTGGAATCGTTCAGCGGCAATACGCAGCCATTTATTTGCTGCATTATTTGCACAAAAGTGGCATTGGCGGCTACGGCATCGGCGGTTTCGGCAAACCAGGCCATGTACTGCCAGCTGTCCGATGAGGTGCTGTCGCGTTGATCGGTGCTATGCTCCAGTCGGGTTTGGCGGGCGCCCACCCATGGCAGTGTGGTGCTGTAGTGCTCGTTGCTAAATCGCCAGGTGCGGTTAGGTCGATAACCTTCGCTGCCACGCAGGCGTGCATCAATAATGCCACTAAAGCGCTGCTCGGCCTGATAAAGCAGCTCCCGCAAGGCCGAGCACTGGCGGCTGCGCAAGCTATCATCGGCCGGCTGTGCCGCCACGCACATGGGTAGCAACAGCGTTATCAACAATGCAGGCCAGGTTTTCATACTGAAAAGGTAGGGCGAGTGTTCGGCAAAATCCTTGCGTCCCTTGCGTTCTTCCACTTGCGCACCTTGCGGTAAAAGAATACAAACCGCCAGGGTGCCATAGCTACGCGAAATGCGCCAGATAGGCAATTACAAAATCCTTGCGTCCCTTGCGTTCTTCCCTTCGCGTTCCTTGCGGTAAAAAAACAAACCGCCCAGGCGCCATGGCTACGCAAAGTGCGCCAGATAGGCAATGTCAAAATCCTTGCGTCCCTTGCGTTCTTCCCCTTGCGCACCTTGCGGTAAAAAAGATCACCCAAGTATAATCGCCTACTGCAGTGCCAAAGCCACTGTATTTAGTTTACTTACCTTGCACGCCCACATCATTGTATGCTCAAAAAAGTTGTTGTCATTGGCCCCGAAAGCACCGGTAAAAGCACCTTGTGCCAAATGCTGGCCGAGCATTATGGTACCCTGTGGTGCCCCGAGTATGCCCGCCAATGGCTGCTCGACCATGGGCGCCACTATACCTACCCCGATTTGCTCAGCATTGCACAAGGCCAACTGGCGCTGGAAGATGCACACAGCCAGCAGGTATTTGCCAGTGGCCAATCATTGTTGTTTCTGGATACCGATATGCAGGTGATGAAAGTGTGGTGTGAGTATGTATTCAACGACTGCCACACCTGGATACTCAACCGGCTGGCCGAGCGGCCCTACGATTTGTACCTGCTGTGCCGGCCCGACCTACCGTGGGTGCAAGATGAACTGCGGGAGTACCCGGACGAACGCCCCCGCCAGGAGCTGTACCATATTTACCGCGAAATGATGACCGAACAGCGGGTACCCTGGGCCGATATCAGCGGCGACTATAACCAGCGCTTTCAGCTGGCGGTACAGGCAGTGCAGCAGTGGGTGCTGTAGTGCCAGCCGGCAACCATTGTTGTAATACTCGATGCAAATCGGCAGCACTGGCCGCCGTTACGTTTACCAGTTGCCAGCTTTGGCCGCTTCGCAACTGCTGCCATCGCCAATGCCATTGATCAATACTGATGTTGCTGCCACACTGGTACCACCAAGCTGTGTGTAAAGTGGTGCCGTGGCGACGTAGCAAACCACTGTATACCACGCGGCTGCCGATACGGCGTGGCTGCACTTGCTCAAACCGATAGCCACTGCCACGCCAGCAAATACCCGGGTTGTGATCGCTGCTGTAAAACCCACGCACCGGCTTTAGGTACACCAGGCTGTTTTTGCTCGTCAGCCGCGAGATACCATCTGCCAGTCTGGTCAATTGGTAGCCTGCCGGCGCCGAAGGTGACGCTGTATTCTTCCAAACATTGTTATAGGCATGCCGCGATACCATCACCAGTGCCAATAGCAGCACCGGCACCCACCAACCGCGGGCAGCCTTTGGCCATTGCGGTTTGGTATCAGCAACAGCAGTACGGGCACGCCAGCCCACACAACGATGCAACAACCAGCTTCCGGGCAGCACCACATACAGCAGCCAGCAAATCAAACCCAATGCTTCGTGCAGCCAATGCCCGGGTGGAAATGGAAACCAGATGAGCAACAGTATGCGAAACAGATTAGCTACTATGTTGAGCCCTCCAAAAAGCATCAAACTGCCCAGCCATACCAAGCCGTGTACTTGCAAGTTTCGCTGGCGCTGCAGCAGCCAAAGTATCAGCAAGGCTGCCAGCCAGCTCAGCTGCAGCATGGCCAGGCCCATGCATGCTTCATCTACTGTAAACTGCTGATCTCCGTGCAGCAAGCTATTTCCAATGGCCTGCACCGGCATGCCCATGGCCTGACAAAGCGAGGCCGCCGCCGCCGTCAGCTGCAGGCGGAGCGGAAAGCTAAACACCTGACTGGCATAGTGGGTAATGGGAAGCATAAGCACCACCGCCACCAGTGCAGCCGGATGCAAGCGCCAGCGGCACTGCCACAGCAGCCAGCTACAGCCGGCCAGCCACAAGGTAGTAGCAGCAGGTAGCAGCCATGCCACACCCGTAGCCAGCAGCGGCCACCACGGTACGGTGGCTTTTCCGGCAAGTGCAGGGCCACTCCACAACAAGCATGTCAGCAGGCCCATCCACCAATACCCAGCCGCCCACGGAATATACTGGTAGCTGGCACCTACCACTATCACCATGCTGGCCAAGGCTGCCCCGTGCAGTTGTAGCACGGTGCGCCAGCCTGGCAGCAGATATACCGGCATTATCAACTGGCGCATAGCTTCAATCGGTAGTAGCCCAACAATACAAGGCATAACAAAACAATCATCGCCCACTCATGCGGTTCCGGCACGGCACCGGTCGATTGTAATTTTGCATTGTCCAGTCCCTGCTGGTCCTTTTTTAAGTCGAATCGTTCGTAGTCGGCTTTTGTTTCCAGCACCAGCAGGCTGCTCACCGGCGATACCATGTGGGCCTGCTCTACCATGGCCAACCAGCTCGAATCCACCGCACTGTCATTGGCCAGTAGTGCTGGTCCGCCTTGCCGCATCAGCTGGTTGTAGTAGTACAAGCGCATCAGGTGATCGGGGGCTTGCTCCGCATTAGTATAAGGGCCCTGCTCTATCAGCAGCTGCGCATCGTGCAGTACAATACGGTGGTCATTTTCTTCGTCGGCTGCATACAAGCCAGCCTGCATTAGTTCGCTCAGCCGCTGCATACTACCATGATCGTACCGAAACTGCCGCAACTCTCGCAGGCTGCGCAGGTACAAATCGGGCCTATCACCCAGCAGGTACAGCGCCGGGCGTACTTCAGCCGTAGCCCTCGCCTTTAGCGCTTTGTAGGCCCCACTCTCCTGCAGTTGCTTCAGTGCAGGTGTGTGGGCCGCTGTTTTGGTTACTACCAGTACGCTTACATCAGGCAGTTTAAAAAACGGGAACAAACTAAACTGCTGCTGATGCAATTGTTCGAACAACTCTGATTCGTTCGCATCATTTACCTGCTGCCAGCGCTGCTGGTACACCCACAGTGGCCGGCCCGCACACATCTTTTGTAATTGTTTCCATTCCTGTCTGCTCCATGCATGGTTTACATCGGCATACACAGCGCTAAAGGCTGTGGAAACCATCCTTGGTTGCCATGGCCTCAGCTGGTATTGCTGGCCAAGGTGGCAAAAAGCCCGCAGCCGCACTTCTGCTATGGGCAGGCTTAGCTGCCAGGCACCCCGGTAGCGCCCCTCGTACTTGTACCACTGCCCGCCTGCTTGCTGCTGCAGCGCTGCGGTTTGCACCTCAGCCCTTACCGGCTCCATCAGTTGTACGCTGCTTTGCTCTGTGGCATCGGCTGCGGCAGGCCCCGAAAAATCGAACGACTGAAACACCAGCCGATTGCCCACCACCGGCATGGGTGCAGTAATGCCAATCTTAAACATCCGAGACTCGCCAGACAGTACAGGAAACACACGCACGGAAACCCGGTTGCCCTCCTGCCAGTGTACTACCGATGGGTCGCGGGCTTCCACGCCCACAATGGTGTTGTATGCCTTCGCGGCCCTTCCTCTCGTCGTCAGTATGCTCTTTTCTTCCTTTCCATTTACCCACAGCGATAGCGAGGTAACCAATGCACCCTCGGGCAACTGAAACGTATAGATAGCTTCGCCACGCCAGGTGCGGCTGGCACCGGGATTGCTGACAGTAAATACGGACTCCGTGTACGATAAGCGCATAGAAGGCCACAACTGTGCAGTAGTTTGTATACGGGTGGTTTTCAAATGATCACCACTCCACAGGCGCTCCTCCATCTTGTGTTGGCCAGCTTCCATGGCTGCCAACATTTGTTGTTGCTCTTTTACCTCTGGTAGCAACCTGGGTGTAAATAGGCTAGCAATAGCAATCAGCGGATCATGCAGGCGTTTTTCATTCCAGCTGTTATTGGCACCAGCAAAGCCCCATGCATCAACCCAGTTATACGATGCAGTATTGTATTGCCAGTTGCTGCGAAGCAGCGTGCGGCTGATCGCATCGGGTGGCAGCCTTTGCAAGCATTGCACCCAGGCTGGCCAGCCATCGGCAGTCTTGCTGGCAGCTGCGGCCTGGTAGGCATCATTCAGTTCATTTGCCCGCCGGTTCCATACCATGCTGTACACTGCTGCTACCATGATGGCACCACCCACGCCCACCCAAAACATGCTCATACTACCTGGCCACTGTGCAGCCAGGCGGCGAAGCGGTCGTACCGAAAAAATGAGCAGCAGCAACGGCGCAAATGCATGCATACCAATGCCCAATGCAAGCACACCCAGCAGTGCATACGGATAAACGGGCAACAAATACAACACCAGATAAGCCTGTATAGCCAAACCCACACCCAATAGCAGCAGCATGGCTGCCAGCAGCTGCCGGGGCCAATGAAGGCGCAGGCTAATCAGCATCAGCAAACCACAAGTCGCCACGAGGGCAGCTTGCAGCCAGGCTACCGATGTATGAAAAATATTCATGCCCCGGTTGAGAGCGTACGCACTTATGAGTAGTTGTACCGACAACAACAGTAGGTGTGGCCAGCCTTCACGCCCTTTGCGCAGCTTGCCCGATACCAGCAATGCGGTGAAGTAAAAGGCTGCTGTAGCGTAGTGTAGCAGGAAAAGGGATTGCAGGGCTTCATTCTCATCGGCCCTGCCCGACCATATGCCGTACACCGCAGCCGATGCCAGGCATAGGAGCCAGCCAGTGATGTACAGCGAATCGTATCGCTTCAGAAAGTTGCGCATGGCTAAAACTTTTTTAGTGAAAAGTGTTGTGTG
>CANHEC010000136.1 GCA_947459455.1 Chitinophagaceae bacterium | reverse complement strand
GCCGCCGCCCAGGTTCAGCATACTGCCCATCAGGTCTTTAAACTCCACGCGGCCATCTATCAGGCGCTTGCTGATCAGCGAGTACGAGGCCAGGCCATGCAGTACAAACTCCATCAGCAGGGCCATCTCGGCTTCATGGGCCCGGTTGAAATATTTGCGCACCAGCGCATGCAAGCCATCCACCTGGTACAGCAGGTTGATCTTGTCACGGTCGGGTGCATCTATCAGCAGGTCTATTTTATTGCCGGCATCAAACCACGCCGTAATGGCTTTGTACGGGTTCTCCTCTTCTTTGGCCTGCGCCGGTGGCTTGCCGCTGCTGCGGCGCTTTTTCAGCAGCTCGGGATTGGGAAAGTACTGTACAAACTGGCTGCGAATGGCTTTGTCCAACAAGTTGAGAGCTACCTGGTAGGGCCCCTCCTGCTCTCCTTCGTACACCAGTTCTATTTTGCCGGTGATAGAGGGGATAATGCCACTTAAATCACTGATCCAAACCTGGCTATTTTTTTCGCCATGAATAATGGCCCGGCGCTCCGCTGTGCTGACGGCATTTTCGTACGCCGAAATAGTAAGGCGGGCCGACACACCACTCTTCTTGTCGACGTACTCACTACCCCGAGCCTCAAAAGCAATCTGCTCTATCAGGCGCTTTACCATATCGCTGATGGCAATGCGGTCGGCCTGCTCCGGCAACACATCGGCTTCCTGCTCAGTAATGCTCAGCGCTGCTTCAATGGTTTTGGGATAGTGGGTCAGTATCTGGCTTTCAATACGATCCTTCAGTGGCGTCACAATCGAACCGCGGTTGGTATAATCTTCGGGGTTGGCTGTGAATACAAACAGAATATCGAGCGGCAGCCGCAGTTTGAAGCCGCGGATTTGAATATCGCCCTCCTGCAAAATATTGAACAGCGCCACCTGTATACGAGCCTGCAGGTCGGGCAATTCATTGATGACAAAAATGCAGCGGTTGCTCCGGGGAATGATGCCGTAGTGCAGCACCCGCTCATCAGCAAAACTCAGCTTCAGGTTGGCCGCCTTGATGGGATCGATGTCGCCAATCAGGTCGGCAACACTTACATCGGGCGTGGCCAGTTTTTCGCCGTATCGCTGGCTGCGGTGCATCCATTCGATGGGTGTATCATCGCCTTTTTCATGAATCAGATCAACGGCGTACTTGCTCAGCGGCTGCAGCGGATCGTCGTTTATTTCGCTGCCCGCTACCACGGGTATCCATTCATCCAGCAGGTCGGTCATTTGGCGGGCCATGCGGGTTTTAGCCTGGCCACGCAGGCCCAGCAGCAGTATGTTGTGGCGGCTCAGCAGGGCTCTTTCGGTATCGGGTATCACCGTGTCTTCGTAGCCCACTATGCCCGGAAACGTTTCTTCTTTGCGGCTGATTTTTCCAATCAGGTTATCGCGTATCTCTTGCTTGATGGATTTAGGCTGGTAGCCACTGGCTTTCAACTGGCCGACGGTGGCGATATTGGGATGAGTACTCATATTTTTTGGATGGCAGATGATGGATGGCAGATGGCAGTGAAACCAGTTGTTTGGTGTTTGGTGTTGGGTGTTGGGTGCTTGGAGCCAGTCATGGGACAGAATGCTTATCATAAATGATTGAAGTGTTGCCTTCGGCCGAGAGGATGCTGAAGCACTTTAGCAGGACTGCGGGGGGTGATGCATCACCTTTGCTACATTTTTTCACTTGTCTGTCGTTTGGTTTAGCCTCGTCTTTACCTCGCCCTCAACCTCAATCTTAATCTTAACCCCCAGCTCAATACACCGTCTTTCGTTTGCCACTCTCAAAGTCGCGGAAGATGAAGGCTCCCAATTTGTCGAGGCTAGCAAAGAAAGCTTTGCCGTTGTTCGTTTCGGTAAACTCGGTCACGAAGCGCTGCAGGTAAGGATCGGTGGCTATCATAAACGTGGTGATCGGAATCTTGAGCTTTTTGCATTGCGCTGCCAGGTTGAGGCATCGGGTAAAAATCTTACGATCGATCCCGAAACTATTCTTGTAATAGCGCTTGCCTACCTTGAGGCAGGTGGGCTTGCCATCGGTGATTATGAAAATCTGCTTGTTCGGATTTTTTCGCTTGCGCAGTATTTCCATGGCCAGTTCCAGCCCGGCTACCGTGTTGGTGTGGTAAGGCCCCACTTGCAGGTAAGGCAGGTCTTTTATTTCTACTGTCCAGGCATCATTGCCAAACACCACTATATCAAGGGTGTCTTTGGGATAGCGGGTGGTAATGAGTTCACTCAGCGCCATCGCCACTTTTTTGGCCGGCGTAATGCGGTCTTCGCCATACAGTATCATTGAGTGGCTGATGTCGATCATCAGCACCGTCGACGTCTGCGTTTTGAAATCAGTTTCCCGAATTTGCAAATCATCTTCGTGCATCCGAAAGCTCTCGATGCCGTGGTTGATCTGCGCATTGCGGATGCTTTCGGTAAAATCGATTTGCTCCAGCGTATCGCCAAACTGAAATGGCTTGGTCTCGGGATTGATCTCATCGCCCACGCCAGGCTTAAACGTTTGGTGGTTGCCCGACTTGGTTTTGCGCAGCTTGCCAAATATCTCTTCAAGGCTGCGCTTGCGAATGCCCTGTTCGGTTTTCGGCGTTATCTTAATCTCACCATTTTGCTGGTCTTCGCTGATGTAACCCTTTTCACGCAGGTCATCAATAAAATCGCCCATGCCATAGTCGCCGTCGGTCAGTTGATACTTTCTGTCCAGTTCATTCATCCAACTCATGGCTTCGTTTACATCCCCGTTGGTATAGGTCAGCAGTTGCATAAAAAGGTCCAGCAGCTGCTCAAAGCGTGTTTTTCCTTGTTGCCGCGGATCGAACCCAGTAAACCGATGACCTAGCATATAAAGCGTGTTACCTTCGAAAGTACCATTAATAACGCAGCCTGCCCCTAATTGGTTGCTCCGCTGCATGCAAGCACAGCTTAAATTTTCGATATGCGCATATCACCTGTTTCCAAATGGCTGGTCGGCACCCAAATGCTGTGCATTGCCAGCCTTGTATGGACCGGCGGGCTGTGGCCGCATAGCAATGCCGGCAGGTGGTTATTGTTGGCAGCGTTGCTCCTGATGGCCGCTGCATTCATTGCATTCCGGCGCTCAAGGTTGTCGGTATTTCCCGAGCCCGTGGCGGGCGCACAACTACTGCAGCAAGGCATCTATGCTTACATCAGGCATCCGCTGTACACCGCAGTATTATTGGGCACTGCAGCTTACCTGCCTGCCCCATGGGCATGGTGGCGCTGGCTGCTTTGGGTGCTGCTACTCATTATTCTAATCATCAAAATAAGGTTGGAAGAACGCTTGCTGCGAAACGCCTTTGCCGAATATGCCAGCTACCAACAACGCACCTGGCGACTGCTGCCGTTCATTTACTAAACAAAAAATCGCCCCGGCCTTTCCGACCGGGGCGATTATGATTATTAGAGGCAAAAGACTGTACGCTTAGTTGGCACTATCGCCACCAATGCCGGCCGGACGTTCGGGGTTGGCCTGCTGCTTCATAAACTGTTCCAGTTGGTCCAGCATTTGCAGCATGTATTGCGAACGCTGAATTTCATTTTGCATTCTTTCAGCTCGCTGTTCCCCTATTGCCCCATAATAGGCCATCTCTTCCTGTAAATTTTTCCGAAGCGCACCGCCAATTTTTGCAGCTAGCGCCTTGTCATCAGCACGGTAGGCAGCTTCCAGCATCATCATGCTGGCCTGGTTGTGCATGGCGTAGCGGCTCGACAGGCCATAAGGTATATTCTCGCTATTCATCATCTTGTCTACCTTCTGCAGCAGCTTTTGAGCACTATCCTTTTGCCCACTGGTGGCCAAGGCTACTGCTACATCGGCGTAGGCCATGCGCAGGCTGTTCAGGTGGCGGCGGTTCTCTTCATCAAAGTACACGCCGGCTGTTTCGGCGTTGCCAAACTTGAACTGCTTCATCATCTTTTCGTAGCTCCATGGCAGGTTTACTTCTTCATTTACCAGGGGCACAAAACGATAGGTCATGGCATCGCGGCGCAGGTAGGGCGCAAAGCCGAGTTCGTCAAACTTGCTGGTAAAGTAGATGGGGCGCTTATCGTGATTGCCTGCCAGTACGGCCAGCACAGCCAGATCGTTTTTCAGCATCACCTGCTTGCCCACCTGAAAGCGAATGCTATCCACCACCTTCGGCATATCGGCAGCAGTCACCGTGCCGTTTTTCAGCGCCAGCTCTTTGTTTACCGGAATGAAAAAATTGTTTGTAGGATACACCGGTATCAATTCGCCCTCGGCATTGTACATGCGCTGTGCATCGTTGGCACCCAGCCAATCTTTCAGCACCATGTGCAGGTCTTGTGGCCCTTCGTAGCCCGGCCGCGGATCGTAGAAAGCGTAGTTCAACTTGTCGCCTTCTATCTGCTCCAAGCTCCATACCACGCCTATCGGCGGGCTATCGTTCACCTTGTATCGCAGTTGATTGATGTACCAATCGATACCCAACAAACTGTAGTTAATCACCCGCACATCTCTGCGAATACCCAACACTTCCTGCGCATACCACAGCGGGTAGGTATCATTATCGCCAAAGCTGAAGAGAATGGCATTGGGTGCACAGCTTTCGAGGTAATCTACCGCCAGGTCTGGGGCCATTGTCTTGCGGCTGCGGTCGTGGTCGTCCCACTCCTGAGCAGCCATTATAACAGGCACTGCCAGTGTACAGATGGCCACGCTGGCTTTTACAACAATGCCTTCTTCTTTCAACGCCCTGGCTGCAAAGTACAGGCCAGCCACCACGGCAGTAGCCACTACACCCAGCAAAGCAAGGCCTACAAAAGTGGTACCGGTGCCGGTGGCAATGCTGCCAGCCATGGCCGCTACCAAATACACGATACCGGCTGAGATCAGGATGCGCTGCAGTAGCTTGTCATCACGCTTGGTAGCCAGGTGTACCAGCGCCGGCACTGCCAGGCCAATCCACACAGCAAATGCATAAAAACTACCTACATACGCATAGTCACGTTCGCGGGGCTGGTTGCCTGCCTGGTTCAGGTACAGTACAATGGCCATACCGGTAAAGAAGAACAGCAGCAGGTTCACCAAAAAGTCCTGCCGATGGCGGTAGTAATGGAAGAACAAACCAAACACGCCCAATATCAGCGGCAGCGCAAACAGGGTGTTGTGCGCCTTGTTGTCGCGGGTAGTTTGCGGCAGTTTGCTTTGGGGGCCATAAATGAAATCATCTACAAATGGAATACCGGTGATCCAGTTGCCGTCCCGCACATTGCTGGCGTATACGCCTTGCACGTCATTTTGCTTGCCGGCAAAGTTCCACATGAAGTAGCGCAGGTACATCCAGTAGGTTTGGTACCCAATGAAGAACCGGACGTTGTCGGCCATGTTGGGACGGCGTGAATACGGACCTGTTTCCGGATCAAAGTTTTTCGGATCACGGGCAATATCAATCCCCAACACATCGGCATAGTAGTTGGCGTGCTGCTGATCGTTGCTGCGGTCCCATACCCGGGGGAAGAACATCATGTCCGCAGGGTCATACACCTCCTTCACTTCGGGGCCCAGTTCAATGTATTTGTCCTTGCTTTTTTGGTAGCGCATGCTGCCTTCTTCACGGTCTATGTTGCGACCTTGCGCCGTAAACACCTGGCCGTAAATGAGCGGGAAATCGCCATACTGTTCGCGGCCGAGGTAGCCTACCAGGCTCATCGGGTTGTCTACGTTGTACATGTCCACGCCGGGGTCGGCGCTGCTACGGATCATGGTGGTGAGGTAGCTGCTGTAGCCCACCAGCATAAAAGCAAAGCACCACACGCCGAGGCGCAAAAAGTACCAGCCCTTTTTGGCTGCAATGCGCAGTGCTACAAAAATGAGCACCGCCAGCAGGATAAAGAAGGCAGTGAAGCCCGAAAAGAATGGCAGGTTGAATGAGTTCACAAACAGGATATCGAACTTACCGGCCCCCTTGATGCTGTATTGGATGACAAACTTTTGCACCACACCGGTGATGAGGCAGCCAATGAGGAAGGCCCATACGGTGCCCCACTTGGTCACCTGGTAGCGCTTGAAATAGTAAATCATCACGATGGCCGGAATGGTCAGCAGGTTCAGCAGGTGCACGCCTATGCTCAGGCCCATCATGAAGAAGATGAATACAATCCAGCGGTCGGCATTCCAATGGCCAGCTGATGCATCGGTGCGGGCATCCCGGTCTACCTGATGCTCCCATTTCAGCATGGCCCAAAACACCAGCGCGGTGAAGAATGAAGACAGGGCATACACCTCGCCTTCTACTGCGCTGTACCAAAATGAATCGCTGAAGGTGTAAGCCAGTGCACCCACCACGCCGGCACCCAAAATGGTCCAGCTCTGGTTGCTTGTAATGGTTTCTACAACAGGGTTTACCAGCTTGCGGGCAAAGTGCGTGATGGTCCAGAAAAGGAACAGAATGGTGAAACTGCTGGCCAGCGCACTCATGATGTTTACCGCTTTGGCGGCCGTGGCCGGATCATCGCCAAACAGCACAATGAAAAAGCGGCCGAGCAACACAAACATGGGGGCACCCGGCGGGTGCGG
>CANHEC010000135.1 GCA_947459455.1 Chitinophagaceae bacterium | reverse complement strand
TCATCAGCGTCCGGTTCTCAAATGGCATCAATATCAACAACAATGTGGCCAACATTACCCTCACTGGCTGTGTGGGCGACGCCGCCGGCTTATTTGACAATACAAACTGTTGCGGCCGATCATTCATCGACATCAGTAATGCAGATAACATAGTCGTTTCCAGGAGCATGGTTACATCTATTCGCTTTGCCAGCAACAGCAATAACATTGTAATCAGTAACAACATCGTTTGGGGGCTCGTAGCTTCTGATGCTACTTCGGATGGCGTGATTACGAACAACGTTATCAGAGCTGGCAATGCAAGTGATGCTGCTACCATCAATAACAGCGTGGTGGCCAACAACATCTTCAATCGTTCGCTGAATACCTCTTTTGTAAAGTGTAATGTGGGTAACAACTTTGCGCCCGGCAGCGGTACTGCACCCGCAGGTTTCAGCTTCGCCGACATGAGCACCGTGTTTGTGAACGCAAGCGCCGGCTTTGTAGACAACGCCTTTCAGCTAAAGCCGGGTAGTCCGGCACTGGGTGCCGGCGAAGGCGGCATTGACTGCGGCGCATTTGGTGGCGGCAATCCGTATCGGCTCGGTGCTACTCCCGCTATTCCATCTATCTATCGCCTGACGGTACCAGCAGCTCCTGCTGGCAATAGCATGACCATCACTTTCAGTACACGCAGCAACAACTAATACTCACCAGCACCTGCCACACTACCGGTGCCGGCACCCGATGTTGTTCGTCAACAATATCGGGGCCTGCCGGTGCTGTCATTTCCATTTGCTACCCTTATCTACCCCCTATGAAGCCTTTGCTACCATACATGCGTGCCTTGCTGACCATGGCGCTGCTGAGCTGCACCACCAACCTGCTTTGGGCGCAGCCAGCCATCACACAGGTAGAGTATTTTATAGATACCGATCCGGGCTTTGGCAGGGCGCTACAAATACCGGTAACTGGCAGCAACAATATTGCCAACCAAACACATGCCGTGAACCTTACAGGATTGACCACCGGCTTCCACTCCCTCTTTATTCGCAGCAAAGACGCCACTGGCAAATGGAGCGTCACTAACCAATCAAATTTCTTTTTGACCAGCCTGGGCGGCAGTACAGCAGTCAATATCGTAAGAGCGGAATATTTTATTGATACCGACCCGGGCTTTGGCAATGCCATACAGCTCAGCATCAGCGCCAATACCAATGTGGCCAATCAAACAGCATCGATTAGTCTGTCCAATGTAACTGATGGTTTCCATCACCTTTTTGTACGCAGTCAGGATGCCAACGGGCGTTGGAGTGTCACCAACCGCGTCAGCTTTTACAAAACAAGCGTGGCCAATAACCTGATGAGCAATATTGTCGGCGCAGAATACTTTATTGACAACGATCCGGGCTTTGGCCAGGCCACGGCCATCAACATCAGCGCCGGTACCAATATTGCCAACCAATCGGTGATTGTACCGCTCAGCAATGTAACGCCAGGCTTTCACCATTTCTTTATTCGTACCCGCAATGCGGCCGGGCAATGGAGTATCAGCAATCGCAGTGGATTTTATAAAGCAGATCTAAACGGCCTTGCCACCAGCCCGGTAAACAGGGTAGAGTATTTTATTGACACCGACCCGGGCTTTGGTAATGCACAAGCCCTCAACATCACAGCAGGCACTAACCTGGCCGATCAATCGGCCACTATTGATCTGAGCCAAATCAGTGAAGGCTTTCATAACCTGTATATCCGCAGCCGCGCCGCCAATGGAGCCTGGAGTGTCAGCAATCGGGCCAGCTTCTACAAAACAAATACGGCCGCGCTGGCCCAGCCACAGGTAGTAAAAGCTGAATACTTTATCGACAATGACCCGGGGTTTGGCAACGCTACCCATATTCCTGTTTCAGCCAGTACCAATATCAGCAACCAAACCGTGCTGGTAGACCTTACCAGTATAGCGCCTGGCTTGCATACGCTGGTCATTCGATCGCAGGATGCGCAGGGCAATTGGAGCATCAGCAATCGGCAACCCTTTTTCAGACCGGCTGTGAGCAGTAGTACGGCTACCAATATTGTAAAAGCCGAATACTTTGTAGACAGCGATCCGGGCTTTGGCAATGGCATCAACATTCCGATCGTACCCGGCGCACAATTGGCCGACATAGCAGTACAGGTAGATATCAGCATTTACAGTGTGGGCCGTCATTTTCTGTTTTTGCGCAGCCAGGATGACAATGGCAAATGGAGCATTACCAATCTTGGCACGTTTACCCGGCCGCCTGCCACCGAGTTGCTGATTTCTGTAGGCACCATTACGCCTTCAAGCATTTGTGCGGGTAGCAATCTCAGTATTCCTTTCACCATCAACCTGCCGTACAATGCAGGCAATGTGTACACTGCCCAACTGAGTAATGCCAATGGCAACTTTGATGCACCCGTGACCATTGGTACGCTCAGCAGCACCACCGCCGGCAGCATCAGTGCTACCATACCGGCGGGCACAGCAGCAGGCAGCAACTATCGCATTCGCATACTGGCCAGCGCACCTGCCGATATCAGCGATACCAGCCTTGCCCTCACCATCAATCGCATTCCGTCGGCCAGTTTCAGCATTGTTGGCAGCAGCAACGTGTGCCTCGGCAGCCAGCAGTATAGCATAGGCAGCGCTGCGCCGGGCACCAACTACCAATGGACGGTGGCAGCAGGTGGCACCGTAAGCCCTGCCAGCGGCAGCAACACTGTGGTAAACTGGACCAGCACCGGTACGCAGCAGCTAACCGCCACCGCCAGCAATGCCTGCGGTACAGGTAATAGCGTCAGCCTATCGGTAAATGTAGTAAGCGGACCACCCAGCCTCATTCCCGGCATTAGCCAGGCGGGTCGCACCCTTACTGCATCGGGCCTTACACCAGGCGCCAGCGGCTGGCAGTGGTACCGCAACAATGCAGAATTGCCCGGCGCTTCGAACCAGAGTATTACGGTGGCAAACGTCGACTTTGGCGATTATAGTGTAGCATACACAAACAACTGTGGCATTGGCAACCGTAGCACAGCTGTATCAGTACCCATCGCCAAAGCCAACCAAACAATCAGCTTTGCCAGCGTGCCCGCCAAGACATTTGGTGATGCACCATTCACGGTATCGGCTACCGCCAGCTCGGGCCTCAGCATCAGCAATTACAGCCTGGTAAGCGGTCCTGCCAGCATCAGCGGCAATACCATTACCATCACCGGTGCAGGAACCATCGTAGTAAGGGCTGTACAGGATGGCAATGCCAGCTTTAATGCAGCGGAGGCTACGCAAAGCATCGTGGTCAACAAAGCAGCTGCTACCGTGAGCCTTGGCAATCTGGCACATGTGTTTGACAGCACAGCCAAGCAGGCAATAGCTACTACCGATCCACTGGGCCTGAATGTGAGCCTGGCTTACAACGGCAGCACTACTGCACCCAGCAATGCCGGCAGCTACAGCGTTGTAGCCAACATCACCTCGCCCAACTACCAGGGCAGCAGCACAGGTAGCCTGGTCATCGGCAAGGCCACTCAAACCATTACCCTACAAAACCCGGGCACGAAGAGCTTTAGCGATGCATCATTTGCCGTGATGGCCCGCAGCAGTGCAGGCCTGCCTGTAGCATTGAGCCTGCAAACGGTACCCGCCAGCGGGGTGGCCAACATCAGCAGAAACACCATCACCTTGCTGGGGGGCGGCGGCACCGTGACGATAACAGCCAACCAGGCCGGCGATGCCAACTACTTGCCTGCCAATACCGCGACTACCAGCTTTGCTGTAACCCCACCGCCGGCAGCCGATGTACAGGTGCTGGCAATGACCGCACCTGCCAATGCTTGCCAAACAGGTGTAAACGCCACGATCAGTATACTGCTACGCAATACCGGTACACAGCCTGCTTCCAATTTTCCGGTTTCGTACCGCATTGGTCAAAATGCGCCCATTACTGAAACATTCACCGGCACCATTGCCCCGGGCAGCAATGCCAGCTTCAGTTTTGCCACTGCGGGCATCTTCCCGCAAACAGGCGTGGCTTACCAGGTGCTGCTACGCACCCAGCTGGCCGGCGATGAACGGCCGCAAAATGATTCGCTGCTGGCATCGGTGGTACGGCATGCAGCAGCCAGCTTCAGCATTAGTGCCGATACCAGCATCTGCCTGGGCCAAAGCATCGTGCTGCGCACCAGCGGCGCAGCCATCACCCAATGGCAAAACGGGCCTACCGGCAACACTCTTACTATAGCGCCCACAGCTACCACCACCTACACAGCCACCCTTACAGATGCCAACAATTGCAGCACCCGCCAGCTGCAAACGACCGTGCAGGTGCGGCCGCTACCGGTAGTACAAGCCGGCGCCGACCAAAGTATACTGCGTGGCAGCAGCGCCACGCTGCAGGCCAGCGGTGCCAGCAGCTACCGCTGGAATACGGGTGCCACTACCGCTGCCATTGTAGTGGCGCCAACCACTACCAGCAGCTTTGTGGTGACCGGTACCGATGCCAGCGGATGCACTGCCAACGATACGGTGCAGGTACAGGTCAACTTCAGCAACCTGACGGTATCACCCGGCTTCTTACAATTTGAAGGCGTGGTAATAGACAGTACCCGCACGCTGCTACTCACCATCACCAATACAGGTACCCTCACCGAAACCATCAACAGCATAACTGGTGTAGCAGCACCTTTTAGCACCAGCTTTGGCGCACCGGCTACACTGCCAGCAGGTACCAGTGTACAAATACCTGTGCGGTTCCGCCCTACCGCCAGCCTGTTTTACCAAGGCGATATGCAGGTACAAACCAGTGCCGGCACTTTCAATATTGCGCTGCGTGGCACTGGCAACAATCCCGCACCAGCATGGACGGTGGTGCCTGCATCGTACAGCTTTGGCAAAGTGGCCCGCAACAGTTTTGTAACAGAGCCGCTACAAATTCGCAATACCGGTAACATCGCCATTCGCATCTCCTCCGTCAGCAGTAGCAGTGCCCGCTTTACCGGCAGTACCAATGCTATACTGGATATACCGGTGGGCGGCACGGTGAATTTGAATGTGCGGTTCAACCCGACGGCGGTAGCCAGCTACAGCGGCACCATTACAGTGCGAACCAGTACACCCGGACTCAGTTTGCTGCGGGCCCTGGTATCGGGCAGCGGTGTGATACCCGGCAGCCCACCCGGCCTCGAATTTGTAAGCCGTGCACCATACGATGGCCAATCGGGTGTGAACCCGGCAATAGGTCAAGCAGGATTTTATACCTACAGCGTGGTATACAAGCATCCCAATGGCATAGCTCCGATGGCGGGCTTCCCCAAAGTGGGCATCGATAAAAACAAAGACGGCGACTTTGCTGATGCAGGCGAAGACCTCTTCAGCATGACCAAGCAGGGCGCGGGCACTAATTGGATAACAGGTGAAGTGTACTCATTCAGCACCTTCTTGCCTGTGGGCGAAAACTACGGTTATCAGTTTTTTGCTACCGATGCCAATGGCAACGAGGCCTTGCTGACACCTTATAAATCTGGGCCGATTGTAACACGAGAAGTTCTCGACCTGCATGTATTTGCAAGCGACATTCAGTTCAGCAAGCCCAACCCCGCTGTCAATGAAGACTTTACTGTATCGGTGACTATCAACAACAACTCGCCGTACGCTGCTGCCAACATACCACTGCGCTTTTATTACAAAGACAGTCTCTTCCTGCTGAATGATACCATACCGTTTATTGACGGCAAGAGCACTGCAACTGTGTCTCACACCCTCAATTTTTCGCCCGACGGCTTCTACCCCATCAAAGTGTGGATAGACAGTGCCAACACATTAGGCGAAGGCAACCTGCTGAACAACTACGCCAGCCGTCCGATAATTGTGGGCGATTTTACGGTACCTGGCACCATTGATGTGGTACAAACTGCCGTACCGAGCGGATGCCTAAAAGGTAAAGTAACCTATAGCGGCCGTGCCACCTACCGCGGCCTGAACCTGGCCGGCACACCGCCCGTAGAAGGTGCTGAAGTGACCATCAACACGCCGTTTGGTGCACTAAAAACCACCACTGATATCAACGGCAATTTCTACTTCTACGATGACCCCT
Organism: Chitinophagaceae bacterium; assembly: GCA_947459455.1. Lineage (GTDB taxonomy): Bacteria > Bacteroidota > Bacteroidia > Chitinophagales > Chitinophagaceae > Phnomibacter. The sequence goes on along the minus strand of CANHEC010000135.1, from coordinate 526 downwards.
GCGACCGCGACATCGATCCTGAGGGCTGCAAAGGATATCTGTGCGATGTACTATACAACTACAGCATAGAAGTAACTGACTTTACCCTGACCAGTCCGCTGGTCAGCGGCACGGTACTGCGCCCATGCGAAGGATGTGAACGGATAGGCAGATTGCAACAGGACATCAGTGTAGACCGCTGCGCCATTGAGAACAAACCATTGACGCTCACTGCCACGATTGCCAATTTTGAAATAGACCGAAACACCGGTGAGGTTATTTGCGCCCCCACCGTTTACAACGACACCATTACGCTATACCTGAATGGCCAGTTGGTAGCCACACATGTGGAAGACTCCATCTTGAGCTGCGACCTGAAGCAATACACCTATGTCATTCCGGGCTTGCCCTTGGGGCGGCATGAAGTGAGCATGAATCACATCTACTACCTCAACGGTCAGCGACTGGAGAAAGCTAACAGCCATCCGTTTTTCGTCGTCCCCAACCTGCCCGACCTGAACTTTAGAAGCATCGTGCCCAATGGTGC
>CANHEC010000134.1 GCA_947459455.1 Chitinophagaceae bacterium | reverse complement strand
CCAAGCGCTACTGAAGTCCTACCAGTCGCTGCATTAAGATATCCAGCCGCTAATGCAGCAATGCCGCTCGCAACATTACTTGAACCAAATGCCATGGCGTAGAAATTCGATGCAATGTTGAAGGACCCGGCAGCAAATCAATGGCCGCCTCTGGCAATACTGCCCAGACCAAAAGCAGCCGAATAGACACCAACGTTATCCCTATCCCATCTGTTGCTCTCTGCCTCACCCGCCCTAAAGGCCGCTCTTTCGGCATACCACATCATGCGCACCCCAGGCCCACTAGCCGGTGGGTTGCCAACTGGGTTTATCACCCCGGTAAACAACACACTGCTGTCTTTTACATGCAACATGGCTTGTGGCGCAGTGGTATTGATACCCACCCGGGCTTGTGCCAACAGCAGCAGGGGGCTTGCCATCAAAAGCAAACCAGCAGCAAGGCAATACAAAAAATGCTTTTTACGGGAATAGGCAGGAGCGGCAGGAGGCAGCATATGAAAATTGATTTTTAGTACGATTGGGTGGCTGCTCAAATTTCGTGGGTTATTTAAAAAAAGCATATCCCTAATATTTACTATTGTAACCTGCGCAGCCACTGGCCGCGCCTGCAAGCCAGCCAACCGGTTTCCGGCAGTGCCTGGTTTCGGTGGCCGCAGCTATCTTTATGGTCCTACCAGCCTCCATTTTACATGCCCGCCAGCACCGATCAGCGCATTGCCGCCATGAGTATTGCCGCTGTGTACCCCCACTACCTGGCCAAGGTGGAAAAGAAAGGGCGCAGCCGGCAAGAGCTGCACCAGGTCATCTGTTGGCTCACCGGCTATACCGAGGCGCAGCTGCAGCAGCACCTCGAGCACAAAACCCTGTTCACCGATTTTTTTGCGCAGGCCCGGGTGCCGCCGCAGGCATCGCTCATTACCGGCACCATTTGCGGCGTCCGCATCGAGCAGATTGAGCAACCGCTCACCCGCCAGGTACGTCAGCTGGATAAGCTGGTAGACGAGCTGGCCAAAGGCCGCCCGCTGGAAAAGATTTTGAGGCATTGAATCATGATGAACGCTACCACACCGCTCACACGAACTTTGATTGCCGGCCCATTGTTTCGAGCCGTTTGCTGCATTGCAGCCACGATGCTATCGACCGCTCTTGCTGCACAGTTTGCCTATGTGCAAGACCCCGATTCGTTTGTATATGTGCGGCAGGGCCCCGCGGTGTACGAGCCCAGGCAGGATAGCCTGCGCAATGGGCATCTTGTCTACCTGTTCGAAAAGGCAGGCAACTGGACGAATATTGATTACTGGTATCGCGGCGTACAAAAAACAGGATATGTGTACAGCAATCGCCTAAAGAGCATCAATGACTTCCCGGCACTCAAGCTGGTATCGAACAACGGCAAGGAAGTCAAATTATCTGGCCATGGCATCGAAGTTTTTATAAACATGCAGCCTTTCGACCCGGCTAAACATCGGCTCTCGTTTCATCAGGAATACAAGGATGTAATTACCCATATCGACGGCCAAATCTTTTGGGGCACCGATGGTGAAAAGCCCCGCACACAGTATGCCAGCATCCGCATTCGGCAAAACGGACAGGTGTACCAACTACCGGCTGCAGCACTGCGGCAGTTGTACGAACCCAGTTTGAAGAATACGCAGGCACGCTACGACCAGCGCACCAACACCTTGTTTATACAAAGCATGAACAGCGATGGAGCAGGAAGCTATGAGGTGCTTTGGCAGGTACAAAATGGCCGCTATGTACAGCGCCTGCTGGTAAATGGATTTTAAGTGACAGTATTGTTGCCGGCTGTGCTTGCGGCCGCTGTTCACCATGCTCAAAGACCACTCTCTTTCAGCTACCTCTTACCCCTTTCCCGCAAGTAGCCGCAAAATAACTGCCGCTTTGTGCAGGTATTGTCGGATCCCTCGCCTATTTTCAGGCTGGCAATGCCCCGGCTTGCCCGCTACCACCCACCACCATGAACGCTACTGCTTTTGCCCTCCGCTGGCGCATCGCCGCCTATTGCCTGCTGCTATCCTCGGTAGCGCTGGCGCAGCCCCTGCCCAAACCACAGCCTACCGATGCCGCCCTTAAGCGGCTGGAGCGCCAATACCTGCACACGCCGGTGCAGCAGCTACCCCAGCCCAACGGCGACCTCTATTTGCAACGCGACTTTACCAACTACCTGCGCCAGGCCGCCAGCCGCCTGACCGATGGCGTAGCCATGGCCGACGACGACCACGGCCACAATCATTTTGGCGATGAGCTGCTGATTTTTTTAAACAGGCCACACCCGGCCGTGGCTACGCTGCAGCGCTATTTTGCGCAGGCTGCTGCCGAGTTTGGCGTGCCCCTGCCCCTGCTGCAGGCCCATGCCCAGGTGCAAAGCAATTGGGCACAGGTGGGGCCCAGTATGTATGGCAGTTGGGGTACGATGGGCCTGGTAGAGCAAGGCCCCGTGCAGCAGCTGAGCGAAGCAGCAGCCCTGCTGGGTGCGAGTACCGATGCCATTAAAAACGAAGCCCGCCAAAACATACGGGCCGCGGCCGCCCTGCTGGCGCAGTACCGGCAGCAAAGCGGCCACACGGGTACCGACTACGCCGGTTGGTTTGAGCCCATGGCTCGCCTCACCGGCCTGACGGATGCCGGCATGCGCCACAGCCTGGCCCGCCGGGTGTACCAAACCCTGCAGCAAGGCAGCAAAACCATCAGCATTTGGGGCGAAATCATTTGGCTGCCGCCGGTGGCTACTGCCACTGTGCCGCCCACCCCTGTGCAAACGGCGCCGCAGCCGTTGGGCAATGGCACCCCCGACTACAGCGCCGCCATTTACAACCTCACCACCTGCAATTTTAATGGCCGGCCGGTGGGTGCCAGTCCCCGCTACTATTTTGTGCACTACATCGCTACCGGCACGTACGAGGGCGCCATCAGCTGGTTTAAAAACTGCAGCTCGCAGGTGAGTGCCCACTACGTGGTGCGCAATGCCGATGGCCAGATTACCCAGGTGGTGGATGAGGCCAACCGGGCCTGGAGCCAGGGCGTGACCGAATACAACGACCGCGGCATTGGGGTAGAACACGAAGTACTGGTGACCAACCTGAGCATGTGGGACAGCCAGCCCATGCTAACCGAAGCAGGCAAGCTGTGCGCCGATGTGTGCAACCGCAACAGCATTCCCAAACTGCGCCGCAGTGCCAATGGTAATGCCGGCATATACGGCCACAGTGATGTACGTGCCACCGACTGCCCCAATATGACCGCCGCCCGCTGGGATAATTTTTTGGCCAATGTGGCAGGTGCCCTGCCCAGTGTGGCCATGCCCACCCTGTACAGCGTGCAGGCCAGCCCGGGCAGCAGCAGCGTAAGCGCCAGCTGGCGGCCCAACCTGGAAACCAACCTGCTGGGCTACCGCCTTTACTATGCTACCAACGATGACCTGAGCAGCTGGGCGCTGGCCGCCAACGAGCAAACCCTGACAGCCGGCACCAGCAGCATCACCCTGCAGCCGGCACAGTTTGTAGTGCCCCCTGCCGAGCCGGTATACCACTTCCGGCTGACGGCCGTGGTGAGCAATGGAGCACTGCCGCCGGTAGAAAGCCCCGCCAGCGATGTGTACTCCCGCAGCTGGAATGGCAGCGGCCCCCGCGTACTCATTGGAGATGGATTTGACCGCACCAGCGGCTCGTACAAAAGCGCCAGCCACCCGTTTGCAGCCCGCTACATGCGGGCCCTGCGAGACCGGGCACAGCTGGAGATCAGCTGCGCCGCCAATGAACGGATAGAAGATGGCAGCATCAACCTGCAGCAGTACGCCGTGGTGGTATGGTTTGTGGGCGATGAAAGCAGTGCCAATGTGGTACTGAGCACTGCCGAAAAAAATGCCCTGCGCAGCTACCTGAGCAATGGCGGCAAGCTATTCATCAGCGGCTCCGAAATAGCCTACAATATTGGCCGCAGTGCCTCCGCTGCTTACGATCTCGACTTCATGGCCAATTACCTGCGGGCTACCTACGTGGGCGATGGCGCCGGCAACTACAGTCCGGCTACGGGTATTTCAGGCACGCCCTTTGCCGGCATCAGTATTCCGTTTGGCAGCATTTACCCCGAAGATTTTCCTGACGATATAGGCGCCACCAATAGCAGCACCAGCATATTCGACTACGCCGTAGCGGGCAAAAAAGGCGGCGTAGCCTACCAGGGCCTGTTTGGCAGCGGCACTACACCCGGCATGCTTACCTACATTGGCTACCCGCTGGAAACTGCCAGCGATGCCGACATGGGCCAGTTCGTGAGCAAGTTGCTGCCATTCTTTGGTATCAGCACCCTGTCGGCGCCGCCCATTGCGGTAAACGATGCAGCCACTGTAGCAGCCGGTACCATCAAGCGCCTGCATGTGTTGCAAAATGACCTCGCCAATGGTGGCACCATCAATGCGGCTTCGGTGCAGGTAGTAGCCGCCCCGGCCAATGGCAGCGTGCAGGCACAGCCCGATGGCACCCTGCGCTACCAGCCCACAGCAAGCTTCACCGGCATCGATGCATTTACCTACAAAGTAGCCTCGGCCGACGGCTATTTTTCCAACACCGCTACTGTAAACCTGACGGTGCAGCCGGCAGCAGCCTGCGAAGCCACCCCGCCCGAAAAAGACGACCGCTACCCGCTGCGGGATATGCGGGGGGCGTGGATCTCCACGGTATCGAACCTCGACTGGCCCTCGGCCCGCACTCTGAGTACCGCAAAGCAGCAGGCCGAGCTGCTGGCCCTGCTCGATTCGCTGAAAGCCGCGGGCATCAACTCGGTCTTCATGCAGGTAAGGCCCGAAAGCGATGCCTTGTATGCATCGTCGCTGGAGCCCTGGAGCTACTGGCTCACCAATGCGCAAGGCACGCCGCCCTCGCCCTTGTGGGATCCGCTGGCCTTTGCGGTAGATGCCGCTCACCAGCGCGGCATGGACCTGCACGCCTGGCTGAACCCCTACCGGGCCAAGCAAAGCACCCCCACCCTGGCGCAGGGCCATGTGGCCGTGCAGCACCCCGATTGGGTATTTACCTCCGGTACGCTCACCATGCTCAATCCGGGCCTGCCGGCGGTGCGCCAGCACATCAGCAATGTGGTGGCCGATATCGCCAGCCGCTACGATGTCGACGGCATTCATTTCGATGATTATTTCTACCCCTACACCGGCATGGCCTCGCAGGACCTCGGCACGTTTGCAGCCCACAATCCGCTGGGCCTGCCCGATACGGCCAGCTGGCGCCGATACAATGTAAACACGCTGATAGCACAGGTATACGATACCCTGCAAAGCATCAACCAACAGCAACAGAAGAACGTGGTATTTGGCGTAAGCCCGTTTGGCATTTGGAAAAGCGGAACACCCGCCGGCATCACGGGCAGCTCCAGCTACAGCTTGTTTTACTGCGATCCCATTGCCTGGCTGCAGGCCGGCAAAGTAGACTACCTGGCACCGCAGCTATACTGGCGAATAACCGGCCCGCAAGACTACAATGCCCTGAGCAAATGGTGGCAGGACCGCGGGCAGGAGTATGGCCGCCACGTATATGCCGGGCAGGGCCTGTACCGGCTATCGGATGCCAGCAACTGGCCGGCATCAGAAATACTGGCGCAAATAGACCTGAACCGCGATGCCGTGCGGCCGCAGGTGCTGGGCTATATCCTGTTCAGGGCTGCGCAACTGCGCAGCGATACCAAGGGCATTAAAACAGCGCTGCGCAATGGTCCGTTTCAATACCCGGCGTATGCACCTGCTTTTGCCTGGAAAGATTCCGTTTGTCCGCAGGCACCCACGGCGGTGCACTTTGATGGCGATACCCTGCGCTGGCAGGCACCACTGCCCGCCGCCGATGGCGATACGGCGGTGAAATACGTGGTGTACCGCTACGATGATGTACTGGACCTGGCACCGATGCAGCAAGATGGCCGCCGGGTGGTAGCCATTGTAAGCAGCCCCAAACTACACCGGCCACAGCCCGGCCCCTGGCTGTACGCCGTAGCTGCGCTGGATGACAACAACAACGAGAGTGCAGCTACGTTGGCCAGCGCTGCGGCCATCCAGCTATGCCCCGGCGGCAGCACCACCCTGCCCGCACAGGTGGGCGGTAGCAGCTGGCAGTGGCAGCAGTGGGTAGCCAATAGCTGGCAGCCGCTGGGCCCCGATGCTGTGTTTAGCGGCACCCAAACCACCACCTTGCAGGTGAGCAATGCACCTGCTACCCTGTACGGCCTGCAACTACGCTGTGTGGCCAATGGCAACGCGGCCGGCCCGATATACACGCTCAGCTTTGCCAACACCTGGCAGGGCAGCAATACCCAATGGCACCTGGCCGCCAACTGGAGCTGCGGCAGCCTGCCTACTACCAGCACCGACGTTATCATTCCCGGGCATCTCACCGTATTTCCGCTGGTAGATGCACCTGGTGCAGCAGCCCGCAGTGTACTGCTGCGCTACGGCGCTACGCTGCAGGTGGCCCCGGGTATACAGCTGCAGCTGGGCCAGCAGTAGCTATGCCATTTTGCTATTGCCATGCCGGTAACCTATCTTACTGGCATGGCAACTTTTTTTCTGTTTCTGGTGGTGCTATTGCTGGCGGCCCTTGTGGTTCTACTGCTGGTATGGTACCTT
>CANHEC010000133.1 GCA_947459455.1 Chitinophagaceae bacterium | reverse complement strand
TTGTCATGTGGTAATAACAAAGGTAGTTTTTCGGCTCCCTCCCTTTCTGGGCTCCGTTTCGCTTCGGCTACGCCTTCGCTTCACTCCGCCCAGAAAGGGAGAACTCCCCGTTGCACTTATTACTTGAACTTAGCATACACTATTCTACAGTTACACGGAATAAAGAGAATCCTTATCAGTATCGGGTGCACGGAAAGACGAAGGTTAAAAACAATATTTGCAGCTTTAGCGGGACCATTACTGTACGAAAAGCCATGCTTCGCAAGGAACGTGACGACCCACGGTACCAGCAAGGCACTGTGATTTGCGATATCCTGCTTTATGAAGACAGCATGCAGGCCTATAGTGGCACTATTAAAGGCACACTCACCAGTAACTTTTACCTCGATAAGACCGGCAGCCTTCGCTATGATGCCATTGTCTTTGCCGGAGACGGATTCAGCAACAATGAGTGCATCGCTACCTGGACCAGCTACAAAACCGGCAAATCCAGGAAATGCCATTGGGGCGACTTTAGAATACCCGAAAGCGGTGACCTTGACGTTGGCGTCGGTGAATTCATCATTTCAGACAAGTTTATCAGGAATGGTTGGGAAAACTATATGCTTGCCTGGAGCGGCGACCCTGACAATGCAGCCGTGCAACAAGCCAGAAAACTGGAAAATGATAAATGGTGGCAATGAAGTGTAGCTTACAGGCGTTCAATAGACTACAGGTGGACGGATACTTTTCCCAACGAGCGTCTTTGAAACTAATTCAGAAGCCGATCGGAAAGTTATAAATACGCCTCAACGCCAGATGATTACTCGTAGCCTTACACTCCTGTTACTGGCGCTGCTTAGCACAGCAGCTACCCAAGGCCAAATACCTTCAGGCCAAAATATTGACAGTACACTCAGCGCCGCCTTTCGAACAATGAAGGCAGCCAATGGCCACGAAACGGCAGACAGTGCCGCCGTTGCATTCACCCGGTTACTTAGCCAGTACCTCAGCCAGCCACTCAGCTTTGGCCAACCATTCGACAGCCTTTCGTTGCTGGTCAGCATGCTGTCATCAGCCGACCAACGAATCAGATTCTTTAGCTGGGAAGTAATGCCCGGCGGGTCCTGGCATTACTTCTTCAGTCTGGCACAGTTCAGAGATGATGATGGGCGTAGCGTAGTAAAGCCACTTACCACCGAGCCGTCGCCAGCCGCAGAAATCTCCGACTTCTCCGATAGTCGCATCTACGAGGTACACCAACTGCACATGGCTGGCCAAACCTACTACCTCTGTTTTGCGTGGGGTACACACGGTGGTGGCCACCAGCACCAGCTCGTACGTTTATACCACATCAAAGGCCAGCAACTACTACCCTGCCACGGCTGCCTTGCTGGCCAGGACCAGCTACTGATAAAATACCCACGGGCAGCCAAGTCCTACCTGACCTACCACCCCGACACGGGCAGCATCAGCTTTGCCGAATTTCGGTTTGATGCCCAGGAAGGCATCTACAAAACCACCGGCCGTAAAGTAATACTCACACCGACCAATGCAGTGTTCATCAAACAAGTGCTTGAAAAAGACCGCTAACCGGCGATCATAGCTCAGCACTTTCTGCAGTCCTGATATTTGAAATGCCCCACCCGCTAAATTTGTGCTTGTTACAGCATTAGCGGCCACATGGCTGCCAATGCTTCACCCACTATCTACTAACTATGTTGTACACACTTTGGTCCCTTTTGAATCTTGCCGCTTTCGTTTACGTCATCATGTTGTGCTTCAAAGCCACTAAAATAATACGCGACAAATACGGCGTAAGTGCCAGTATCCTCGTTACCCTCATCGCCCTTTCGCTACTCAGCCAGTCGAACCGCAACGACGAGTACCGAAACAACCAGGCTGGCACCAAAAGGTTTGTGTTGACGCCAAAAGACAGCATCATACAGAGCGAATCCGTCTTCAAAACGGTAACAATGGAAAAGAACTGGGTATCGAACTACGAACTGAGTTTCTACTACAGCACAGATATTCACGGCAAACCATTTGTACCTGCTGAAGCATATACCACCACCAGTGGGCTAATCAACGGCGTGTACTGGCGTCCGGAGTCTATCGTCATCAATCGCCTGTCTGATGACGGCCAATTCGGCTATATCGTGTCAGGCGTCAAATATTGGACCCTCCTGGGCACTACGCTGTACATCCAGCCAGTGGACTTCCGCGGAAAAGTGAAAGCACCATAAAAAATCAGCAGTCCGCTTCGCCCCGTCCTCCCGCCCTTCCACCTTCAGCTTTCAGCCTTCCGCATTCAGCCTTCAGCTTTCAGCCTTCCGCCTTCAGCTTTCCGCCTTCAGCCTTAAGCTTTCAGCATTTAGCCTTTAGCTTTCCGCCTTCCGCATCCCACCCTTTCAATACATTAGCACAGTGGCTGTGGCTACCAATACCCATGCCAACGCCTCCAATGCCTGCTATACGTATGAAAAAGCTACTGCTGCTAACAGCCCTTGCCGGCTGTTCCCTGCTCAGCACCGCACAGGTGCGGTTCGATCTCGAAGACTGGTCGCTCAGCATTGATAAAAAAGGGATGCTGACCCGCCTGGAACCGGCCGATAAAAAAAGCAACCTGCTGGCGAAGGCCGAAGCCTCCCCACTGCTGTCGGTGCTGGTGGGCAAAACGCGTTTGCTACCCACCAGCGGCCTCTTCAGCGCCGCCGACAGCAGCTTTACCCTGCGCTTTCCGCAGGCCATCGAAGTGCGTGTCAGGGTATTCGCCCGGCGGCGGCACCTCAGTTTCGAAGTGCTGAGCGTATCGCCGGCCGCCAAGGTAGACGCGGTGATTTGGGGCCCCTACCAAACCACGCTGGGCAGCAGCATTGGCGAAACGGTGGGCATTGTGCAAGGCACCGACTACACCGTAGGCTTGCAGGCGCTGAACACCAAAACCCTGGGCGGCTACCCCTGGAAAGACAACGACCACCTGCCGCAGCTCGATATTTTCAGCCAGCCCGATTTCGACAGCCTCGACAATCCAAAGCGGTTTGTGCTGTACTCGCTGGAAGCCGCCAAGCCCACCCGCCACGGCGGCTCGGTACAGGCCTACACCCGACATCGCAGTACCGACCGCATCATTGCCAACTGGGGCATGAACGAGTACACGGCCCCGGCCTATGCCGATGGCGGACTAACCGGCAGTAAAATAGCCCTGTTTGCATGCCCCAATGCCGCCACCCTCGATCGCATTGGCGAGGTGGAAATAGCCGAAGGCCTGCCGCATCCCACCATCGATGGCGTATGGGTGAAGAAAACACCGGTGATCAATTCTTCCTACCTCATCATGGATTTTACCGAAAGCAGTATCGACACCTGCCTCGACTACACCGAGCAAATGGGCTTCCGCTACCTCTACCACGGTCATCCGTTTCAAACCTGGGGGCACTTTCCGCTCATTCCGTCGCAGTTTCCGCAGGGCTATGCCGGCATGCGCCAGTGCGCCGAAAAAGCCGCCCGCCGCGGCATCTACCTCGGCACCCACATGCTGTCCAATTTCATCACAACAGATGATTCCTACGTCACACCCATCCCCGATCAGCGGCTGGCCATCACAGGCAGTGCCACCCTCTCTGCAGCCATTACCGATACTGCCTCCACCATTGTCTTCGAGGGCAATCCGGCATTTTTTCAAACCGCCAGTAACAACAACCTGAAGAGCGTTCGCATCGGCAACGAAATCATCCGCTACCAATCGGTATCGGCACAGGCGCCGTGGACGCTCACCCACTGCCAGCGTGGCCAGTTTGGCACCCGTGCCACCGCCCACGCCGCCGGCGCCCTCGTCAGCAAGCTTACCGATCATGGCTACAATGTGTTTTTGGGCAATGCCGCCCTCAACAAGGAAATGGCCGAAAACATGGCCGACTTTATGAACGCCACGCAGGTGCGCATGCTCGACTTCGACGGCCTTGAAGGCAACCACTCCACCGGCATGGGCAACTATGGCGAGGTGTTGTTTGCCGATGCCTGGTACCAGCGGCTCGATTCCTCCATCAAAAACCACTACCTGCTCGGCGCCAGCCGCAGCGGCCACTTCTTTTGGCACTACTACTCCCGCATGAACTGGGGCGAGCCCTGGTATGCCGGCTTTCGCGAAAGCCAAACCGAATACCGCCTGCGCAACCAGGCCTACTACCAGCGCAACCTGATGCCCGGTATGCTCGGCTGGTTCAAGTTTACAGCCGCCACCACTATCGAAGACATTCAATGGCTGATGGCCCGCTCGGCCGCCTACAATGCCGGCTTCGCCTTTGTGGCCGATCTGCCTTCGCTGCAGGCCAATGGCCATACCGCCGCCATCCTACAGATCATCAAAACCTGGGAGCAGGCCCGCCTGAAAGGCCTGTTTACACCCGCCCTGCAAAAACGCATGCTCGATCTGAACACCGAGTTTTCGCTGCGCCCAACCGGCACCACTGCGTATGCCCTCACCGAATTCTTTTCGCACAAGCACCAGCACCCCTACCGCACCCGCCAGCCCGGCGAGCCCAGTTACAGCACTACCATCGTCCAAAACAAGCAGGCCACCCAGCCCCTGCGCTGGCTGCTCACTGCACAGCACGCCGATCTCAGCGGCATCAGCTTTACACTGGCGCAATACAAAACCATCCCGATCGCCCTCACCCTGCGCAAAGGCGAAACCCTGCGCTACGATGGCGGCACCACCGCCACCGTGTACAGCCAAAACTGGCAGGTAGTATCTACCATCCCCATGCGCCCCGAAGACTGGACCCTGGCCGCCGGCACCAGCACCAGCATCCAATTCGATTGCCGCTTCGGCCAGCCCCTCGAGCAGGCCGCCGCCAAACTGGAATTTGTACTAGCCGGACCCGAAGAAACAATTGAGCAATAACGCAGGCAGCAGCCAATACCGATCGCAAGCATGACCGGGGGCTCTCCCCCACTGTGCATGGCCCGGCAGCAGTACCGGCTGTCCGCTTGTAGCCCCGCCCGTGGCGGGGGCTATCCGCTACCATCCGGCAGCCCGTGGGCTGTTGTGCAGGGCCGGGCAGGGCCAACAACACTAACAAGCAGCAACTATCTTTTGAAGTGGACTAAATGAAAACAAAAATTTACGAGTGCTTTGCGAAAGCAAAACACTCGTAAATGAAAAAACAAAAACACTAAAAAGGATTACGATTTACCAGTTGAAATCCCAGCGAGGTCATTTTAGTATGTAATACATAACCACACCAAAGACGACTGAGAAAATCGAAAATAAAATGAGAATTATTTTCTGCCGTCGGTCGGCAACCTTCAGCCTAGACAGCACTGCATCGAGCGTGAGCAACAATACGATGAAAAACGCAATTCCTTGAAAAACTCGTTTTGGCAAAATCGAATCGAACAGCATACCGCTTGCAATGCCTAATGCGACACAACAGAATCCGATCAAGAGTTTAAATCGGTTAGCCAATTTCTTTTTTTCCATGATGATTGCAATTTATTGATACCCCTGACACTTACGATATTCTCTCGCTGCCGTAGCACTGCAGCGAACATGAAAAAAATAAGCGGCACCAATCCCCGCATCCATGGCAACAATGCCGGCAGGTGGTGTCATGGCCGCACCCGCCAAAACAGCACCGGCAATGGAAAACGCAGTACCAATGGCAAAATCAGTATCACAGTCCGACATCGCGTCCACATAATTGACACAACACTTATTACCCCCGCAAGCGTCACCCCCAAACTGTCGAGTTCCGAACCGCTTACTGTCATACCCGTTATTTGCATGCGCAACTGCCTTTACATAAAAACTTCTGAATTCAGTCTTTGAAAGGCTACCCAGTTTGGGGTACTTCCTCGCAAGCTGAAACCATATAGCTTCCTTCTGCTTAAGAATACTAAAAATAGAGGAGGCGTCTTCAACGGACATCACACCACTTAGTCTTGTTACAAAACCATCCTGCGACAAAACCATACTTTCGCTGTTGCGTCGATCAAAGATCTCTTCAAAAGCTGAAGGATTTAAGGCAAGCACTCGCTTCTCAATGCCAGAAAGCTGCTTATCTAAAGTCAGAGAGTTCTCAAACTCCACTTCATTTCCAATCATTACTGCAAGCTCATCCACCTTGGTTACAGCTGCAGTTGGGGTGACTTGTTCTTTTAGCGAAACTTTGGAACATGATAAGAAGCAAATAAATAGTGCGCCTGCGAAAAGATTCAACCATTTCATTCTAAAATGACAGTTTAGTGGCCAGCATCAGTACCACGCTGATTTTTGGCCTGGGATAACAATAAACAATCCTGAGTGGTATTCAGGGTTTCCATTTTTAGAATCAGTGGCCTACTGCTCCTAAGGCTGTGCGTATACTAACCACCTTGTAATGCTGCAATTGCCATGCAAATATGAAAACTGTGCAAATACAATTTGCTTTTGTCATGCTACTTGTCAGGAGCATATTTCCACCGTTTGTTTGAAGCCAACAAGAACGACACAAAATAATGCTGAACAGAATGAAATGAAGCATGATGACATTACACTTAGTTATAAAAAAATGCTTGAAACTACCCTTTGATGTAGTATTTGACAAATGTCAAAACCGGTACCTGCCGAAATATATGTCAGACATATCCAGAAGCATTAACTACATTAGTTTTTTTCGCAGCAACCCTTATCACCATGAAAAAGGTAAAAGATACTAAAAGTGC
>CANHEC010000132.1 GCA_947459455.1 Chitinophagaceae bacterium | reverse complement strand
GATATCCGCCGGGCCAGGTGCCCGGTGCTCTGTACAAGCGGGTGCGCCCGGCCGACAGGCTGGCGCACCCGCTGGCATTATGGGCCCAGTTCTTTGCGCAGTCGTTTCAGGCAGTAGCGCATTTTATCCTGCAGCAGGGCGTAGGTGGGCAGTTCTTTATCGAGGTAAATGAAGAAAACGGAGAGCTGAAGACCCTGTTGGGTCACAGCGTCGTGCAGCTCATGCTTTTGCTGGCGGTACACTTCGCGTAGCAGGCGCTTGATGCGGTTGCGGTCGGTAGCCCGCTTAAAATGGCGGGTACTGGCCGTTACGCCTACCTGAACGGGTGTCGGTTGTTCGGTGTCGGGTGCCGGGGGCTGGGGGGCCGCCAGGTACACCACTTTTACCGGAAAGGCCGTAAAGCTGCGCCCCTGCGCAAACAGCTGGTCGATCAGCTTGCGGCTCTTCAGCTTTTCGGCTTTGCCCAGGGTATGGCGGCGCGGCGTGCTCATGTGGCGGGTAGCAGGGTGGTAAAATAAAAAGCCCTCCGCAAATAGAGGGAGGGCTGTTCAGTATTGTGCTTACGGCCGGGTACCTGCGTGGGCAGGACGACCAGGCATTGCTTATTTCAGCTTGCTTTCATCGCTCACGGTCAGCTTGTGGCGACCCTTGGCACGGCGGCTGGCCAGCACTTTACGACCGTTGGCAGTTTGCATGCGCTTACGGAAACCATGTACGCTCTTGCGACGACGGTTGTGCGGTTGAAATGTACGTTTCATGACTACTGTGTTTTACACCTTTTGGTTGGTTCAAAATAAGTGCGGCGGGAGAAGCGCCACGGTTTATTTCAAGTTCACCAACAGGCCACCATGCCTGCCGTTTTGTGAAAGGACGGCAAAGGTAGGGGTCTGCGCCGTAAAAGCTGGGGATTTTTTGTGGATTGCGGGGAGGGGAGATGGCTGATGACGGATGGCGGATGGCAGTTGGGCAGACGTTGCGCCTCGTGGCTCCGTCATCCCGAACGGAGGGATCTCACGAATTGGATACGTGGTTGAGTTTGCAATGGGCAGTGGGCAGTTTGCTAGGCGGCCCCTTTGGGTAAATGGCGAATGACAATTGGTACGCCTGCCCCCCAACACCAAACAACCAACAACTGACAACGGCTCTCTGTCATCCCGAACGCAGTGAGGGATCTCATGAATCGGAGATGTGGTCGAGTTTGCAATTTGCAGTTTGCTAGGCGGCCCTTTTGGGTAAATGGCGAATGACAATTGGTACGCCTGCCCGCCAACACCAAACAACCAACAACTGACAACCGCTCTCCGTCATCCCGAACGCAGTGAGGGATCTCATGAATGAATTGGGGACGAGCTACCCAGCCCCACAGTAGCACCAGCGCCCGGATGCTAGCCGGCCACGGTCTTTTTGCCCCGCGGACGGGTGCCCAGCTCTTCCTGCAGCTGCTTGATGGGCATATCGTACAGCAGGCTATCGCGGTTGGCCCGCCGCTGCACGTAGTGGATGCGGGCCACAAAGGGCTCTACAATGCGGAACTCTTCGGTTTTGTCGGGGCTCACCACCATAATCTGCAGGTTCAGCTGCTTGCACAGGTTCATGAGGTAGCGGGCTTTTTCTTCGTCTTGCCGGCTGAAGGCCTCATCTACACAAATAAACCGGAAGCTGCGCTGGCCCAGTCCATCGGCGGTGATGCCAAACTGGTAGGCGATGGCGCTGCCGAGGATGGTGTAGGTGAGCTGGGCCTGCTCGCCGCCGCTCAGCTTTTCGGTACCGGTGTAGCTGCGGTAGGTGCTGCTGTCTTCGGCCCGTACTTCGCGGGCCACAAAGCGCAGCCACTGGCGCACATCCATCACCTCGCGGCGCCAGGCTTCTTTGGTTTCCAGGTCGTCTATCAGCTCTTTTATTTTCACATAGCTGGCTTCCAGTATGCGGTCGTCTTTGGTGCGGTGGTACTCGGCCAGGTTGGGCTTCCAGGCCAGCAGGCGGTGCCTGAAGTCTTTGATATTGGGGCTCAGCTCTTCGCGGGCCTCCAGCTGTATGTAGGTGTGGGGCTGCTGGCGGTAGCTGATGCCAGCCAGGCTTTGGTTGAGCTCGGCTACGCGGCGCTGTATCTGGGCCAGGTGCTCGTGCAACCTGCCGCCAAAGCTGCTCATGCGGTTGATCATTTCCTCGTTCAGGTACTTCTTAAAGCGGTCTCGCTGCTCGGCCAGCTCCTCGCCTTCCAGTCGCTCCAGCAGGTCCATGTACTCGCCTACGTACTCCACACTATCGGGCAGGCGGTGGGTATCGCCGCGCCAGTCGGGGTATTTCAGCAGCAGCTTTTCATCGGTAGGATACTTAAAACGGCTGATCGCAGTATTCAAATGTCGTTTGGCAGTTTCGGCCTTGCTGCCCAGCTCGTCCAGCTGCTTGCGCAGGCCATCGCTTACCTGGTTGCGCACCTTGTCTATCAAATCCAGGTCTATGGTATACTCTATTTTGTTGATGTACAGGCGCTGAAACTCGGCCAGCTTTTTATCGAGGTCGACGCCCTGGTACAGTACCAGGGTATCGGTACAGCGCTGGCGGGCCAGGCCCCACTGTTGCAGCTGGCTGCTTTGTTTTTCTTCGGTACGTATTTGCTCGGCTGCTTTTTGGGCCAGCTGCTGCAGGCGCTGCTGCAGGGCTTCTTTTTGCTGCTGCAGTTCTTTCAGCGTGGGGTCGCCTTTTTCCAGCTTTTGGCGTTCTTTTTCTTTGGCGGCTATCTGGGCGGTGCAGCCTTCCCAGTCCAGCTCGGCAAAGGTTTGAAACCGCAGCAGCTCATCGAGGGCCCGCTGTTGTTTTTCCAGCGTATCAATCTTGCTGCGCAGCACACTTTCCTCTTTGCGCAGCTGCTGCACTTTGTCTTCGCGTTGGGTCAGCTCGGCTATCAGCAGGCGCAGCTTGGCGCTGTTGTCCCAGCCCAGCACATAGTGCTGGCGGCTGTTGTGCCGGTTGCGGTCGTCTTTCTCGTGGCGGTTGCCGTGCCTTATCAGGCCACTGCTGGTGAGGGCGTAGTCGGTTTTGGCAAACTCGTTCAGGTTATCGGTACAGTAGTAGTGGTAGTATTTGCGCAGCTGAAACTCCACCCAATCGGCATACTCGCTATCGTGGCGCACCAGCAGCTTATCGGGCACGGTATCGGCATTCAGTGGCAGCAGGTCGGTCAGGTAGTTGGCGGGCTTGTAGCGTTCGTACACCAGGCGGCCGCGCAGGTCGGTGCCCTGCACGTATTTGTTTACCTGCTTGTAGTACTGCTCGGGTACCAGCAGGCGCTGGCCAAAGCCGTGCAGCAGTTTCTCAATGGCGTATTCCCATTTCTCTTCGCCTTCGCGTAGCTGTATCAGCTCGCCTATAAAGGGAATTTCGGATTCGGTAGCGCCGGTGTAATCCAGCAGCTCCTGCCGTATCTGTGCCAGCCGGCCGGTAATGTTGTTGCGCTGCTGCTTCAGCTGCTGTATGTCTTGCTCCAGCTGGTCTATATCGGTTTCGGCCTGGTGCCTGCTGTCTTCCAGCCGCACCTTGGCGCTGCGTTTTTCATCCAGCTCTTTGCGCAGTTCGGCGGCTTTCTCTTCGGCCTTGCGGCGGTTTTTTTCAAACTCCCGCTCGTTTACCTGGCTATCCCAGCCCAGCCGGTCGGCATAGCCATTGTAGCGGTCGGTGGCGGCGCGGCGTTTGTCTTTTTCGGTGGCCAGTTCTTTCAGCTGGCGGTCCAGCTCGGCCAGCAGGCGGCCCGGCTGGCTGCTTTGTATTTGTACTTCGGTGGCTATCAGCTGCTGGTTTTCTTCGGCTATTACGGCCTCTATTTCCTGCATACGCAGGCGGGTTTGCTGCAGGGCATCTTCCAGCTGGCGCATATCGTGGTCCAGCAGGTTGCGCTGGTGGGTGGCAAACCACGCCGGCAGCGTCTGGCGGTGCTGGTCCAGCTCGTACTTATCGGCTTCTATGTTTTTCCAATCGTTCCAGTGCTGGCGCACGGGCTGCAGCATGTCTATCTGCGTCAGCGTTTTTTCAATATTGCGGTGCGCATCGCTCAGGGTTTTGAAATGGTCTTTCAGCTTTTCAAAATCGTCTTCCATGTCGGTTTCTTCCAGCATTTGGGTGCGGATGAACTCGTCGAGGTTGCCCAGTATTTTGAGGCTGATGGTTTGGTTGAAAAGGCTTTGGGCCTTCTCGCTGCGCATGCCAAACACGCTGCGCAGGCGGGTGCCGTATTCTTTGGGGCCGTCGAAAAACTCAATCATTTCACGGCTGCCCTGTTTGGGATAGGTTTTACGCAGGCGCTTCTTCCACTCGCCTTGCGTATCAAAATAGCGCAGGTCGGCCTCGATGCTGAGTGGCTTGTGGCCGATGATGAAACTGCGCTTGAGTTCGGTGCCGGCAAACCAGCGGATTTGTGCCAGGGTCACGTACTGGTCTTCGCTTTTAAACACGGCGAGTATCACACTGCGCACCTTGCTGCGGTCTTCCCGCAGGCGCTGCGCCCGGCTGCCGCTGTCGTCTTCGGTGAGGCCGTACTCGCCCAGCACGTAGCTTTCTTCGGTGCGTTCGTTTTTGGTTTTGCCCTCGGCACTCATATTGAAGCTGCGCATGCGCCGCTCGGCCGCCAGCAGGGTGAGCAGGGCGTGCACAAAGGTGGTTTTGCCACTGCCGTTGGCACCGGTGAGCAGGCTGTTTTCGCCACCGGGCTCTATGTGGTAAATCTGCTCATCAAAGGTGCCCCAGTTCCACAGTTCCATGCGCTGCAGCCGAAAGCCGGCTTCGGCGGGGTTGAGGCTGAATAAACTCAGGTTCATAGGTATACGTAGCGTAGCGGAGGTGGTAAATGGAGGAGACACGACAGGCGCTGCCAGCGATAGCCAACGGGCCCTGCCGTGCCGGCGAATATAGAAGCCGGAAGGGCACGGTAGCGGGTAGGTGGCGGGTAGTTATGAACACCGGGCAGACAGTTGGATGCTAATGGAAAAGCGGGCTAAAAAAGCCTGCTCGTTTTGGCGATACATCAATAGAAAGACATTAATTTTCCATTTGAAGACACTTGTAAACAGCTGTATTACAATAAGTAAGGCTGCCGCAAGTACCAGTGGGCCCGGCCAGTGCCAGCCCGCTATGAGCAGGGTGAGAAAGCAAGCAGCCAATGCCGAAAGGCATTTGCATGCGCAAACCTGCCAGGAAAGCATGACAGTAAGGGTAAAAAAATGCCCCGCAGATAGGCGAG
Organism: Chitinophagaceae bacterium; assembly: GCA_947459455.1. Taxonomy (GTDB): domain Bacteria; phylum Bacteroidota; class Bacteroidia; order Chitinophagales; family Chitinophagaceae; genus Phnomibacter. The sequence goes on along the minus strand of CANHEC010000132.1, from coordinate 1,499 downwards.
GCGCTAGATGTTTTCACAACGGAATCATCCTTATTGTGAATTACTTTCGAAGCTCGAAACTAAAAAACGAAGAGAAATGAGCAAAAAAAAGATTCTGGGGCTGGACTTGGGAACCAACTCAATCGGATGGGCATTAATCGAAAACGATTTTGCCGCTAGACAAGGAGCCATCTTAGGGATGGGTAGCAGGATTATACCAATGTCGCAAGACCAGCTCAGTGATTTTGAGAAGGGCAATACTGTTTCCCAAACAGCTGAAAGGACGAGACTCAGAAGTGTGCGCCGGCTTCGAGAGAGATTCTTGCTACGACGAGAACGTCTTCATCGGGTGCTTAACATAATTGGCTTTTTGCCGCTACATTATGCGTCGAAAATTGATTTTGAAAATAGAACAGGTAAATTCAAGGACCAGTCGGAACCTAAAATAGCCTACGATAAGGATGGGTTCCTATTCAAGAATTCGTTTGTTGAAATGCTGGCCGACTTCAAGAAACATCGGCCAGAGCTGCTGACCAACAGCAAAGGAGAAGCAACATCCATCCCGTACGACTGGACTATTTACTTTCTTCGGAAAAAGGCTCTTACGCAACGAATTGAAAAGGAGGAACTCGCATGGATACTGCTGAACTTCAACCAAAAGCGAGGGTACTACCAACTGCGTGGCGAAGAGGAAGAGGGAACGCCCAACAAGCTGATCGAATACCATTCCTTAAAAGTTACGGACGTATCAGCAGACGACCCAGTGCCAGGGAAAACAGAACGCTGGTATTCTGTCACCCTGGAGAATGGATGGGTTTATCGCCGCTCCAGCCGCCAGCCGCTTAATGATTGGATTGGTAAGACCAAGGACTTTATCGTTAGTACCGACTTGAATGAGGATGGTACGCCAAAGACGGACAAAGAAGGAAATGTAAAGAGAAGCTTCCGTGCACCCGCTGATACCGACTGGACTTTGATGAAGAAGCGAACTGAGAAAGACATCAGCTCATCTGGTAAAACAGTCGGAGCCTATATCTATGATGCCCTTTTGAATGAACCTCAACAAAAGATTAGGGGACGACTGGTGAGAACAATTGAAAGGGTATTTTACAAGGATGAGCTACAAAGAATTCTTGCAATCCAGCAGCAGTTTCATCCCGAACTGAATGACTCTGCGCTACTGGCTGCTGCTGCCCAGGAGCTCTACAGACAGAACGAGGCTCATCAACAGCAGCTTGCCAGAAAGTCGTTCGCTCACCTATTCATCGATGATATCATCTTCTATCAGCGGCCGTTGAAAAGCAAGAAGGACACTATAGCCAGATGTCCGCTGGAAGCTCGCCGTGTAAGGACCCCGCTCGGCGAGATAGAGACAATAGGAATAAACGTGATCCATAAGTCACATCCGCTATTTCAGGAATTCCGATTGTGGCAATGGTTGCAAAACCTTAGCATCTATCTGGCGGAAGATGACTCAAATGTGACACCTCTCTTTCTGGCCGACCAAACTGACATCGAGG
>CANHEC010000131.1 GCA_947459455.1 Chitinophagaceae bacterium | reverse complement strand
CTGCTGCAGGCCGGTAGCCGCCTCCCTTTTAGCACGCCTGTGGGCAAGCCCGAAACCATTGGCGCCGACCGCCTGGCTTTGTGTGCCGCTGCCGTACTGCTGTTTCCGCAGCAAAACAATTTGGTAGTGGGCCTTGGTACGGCCGTTACCTACAACTTTATCAATGTTCGCAATGAGTTTTTGGGCGGCGGTATCAGTCCAGGCATGCTCATGCGCATGCGGGCCCTCAACAGTTTTACAGCTAAGCTGCCCATTGTAGCCCCCGACTGGAATGTGCCGCTGGTGGGCTACGATACCAAAACCAACATACAAAGCGGGGTAGTATTGGGCCTGGCCATGGAGATAGATGGCTTTATTGATGCCTACAAAAGCCGCTACGGGGCATTTAACGTGCTATTAACCGGGGGCGATTTGGTCCATTTGGCCCCCCACCTCAAAAACATGATATTTGCCGACCCCGATCTATTGTTCAAAGGACTATATGCCATTTGTGACCTTAACGTGTAAGCGAGCCCGCTTAATGGCGGCCCTTGTGTCAGCCAGCCTTGTTTGTAGCCTCGCTCAGGGTCAGATCAATTCTCCCTACTCCCGCTTTGGCCTCGGCGACTTGTACAATAGCCGCAATGTGGTGAACCGCGGCATGGGCAATCTGGCTACGCCATACGTCGACTACCAGTCGGTCAACTTTATCAATCCTGCTTCTTACAGCCAGCTGCAAACCGTGACCTTTGATGTGGGCGTGGAAGGCGAAAACCGGCGCCTGCAAAACCCGGCCAAAACGCAGACCGATAAATCGGGCTACCTGCTGTTTAACTACGTGGCCATTGGCATGCCGCTGAAAAAAGACAAAAAGGGTTTTACCAGGTGGGGCCTGGCGCTGGGCCTGCGGCCGTACAGCCGGGTCAGCTACAACCTGAATGTGCGGGAGCGCCTGTCAGGCATCGATAGTGTTCAAACCTTTTATCGCGGTAATGGCGGCGGATACAGAGCGTTCATTGGTACCGGCTTCAAAATTGGCAACCTCAGCCTGGGCATCAATGGCGGCTTCCTGTTTGGTCAGCAAGACCTGGTGACTGAACGCAATTTCTTGAACGACTCGGTTTTTTACTTCAATGGCCTGTCGGAAACACGCACCGCGTATAACCGCTTCAGTGCCGACGCCGGCTTTCAATACAAAATAAAGCTGTCGAAAGACGTGGTAGCCCGTATTGCGGCCACTGGCTTTTTGGGCCAATCGGCCAACGCCACCCAAAATGGAATTCGGCAAACCTATGTTCGCAGTGCTACCCGTGGTACCGATTCGATAGACGTAGTGGAGCGTATAGCAGAGCGCACCGGCACCATTGAGCTACCGATGGGGTACAGCGTAGGCCTGGCTTTTGAAAAGGAAGGCAACTGGATGTTGGGCGGCGAATACGAAGCCGTGAATTGGAGCGAATTTCGCTTTATGGGCCAGGCACAGCCACTGGCCAATACCAATATGCTGCGGGTGGGTGGCTATTTTGTGCCCAACAGCACCGATGTCAAAAGCTACTTCAAGCGGGTGGCCTACCGGGCTGGTTTTTACACAGGTAAAGACATGGTGGTAGCCAATGGCACCCAACTGCCGCTATGGGGTATCACGCTGGGGGCAGGTTTGCCCATTCGGCGTTACAATGTGTACAGCAACCAGTATACCTCTCTGAACCTCAGCGTTGAATACGGCCGCCGTGGCAATGCGCAGGTGCCTGTACAGGAAAGCTTTTTCAAGATCAATGCGGGCATCAGCCTCTCCGATCTTTGGTTCCAAAAGCGCCGCTTCGACTAATCTCCCAATCAAAGTTGCCTATGCGGCTTGCTTTTTCAAGGCTGATGTGGGTGGCTGCGCTGACAGCCCTGCTGGCATGCGAAAACAATCCGCAGGAAATCACCGATCTCACCCAAAAAGTGACCGAGGTAGAAGAGGGCCACGATATTGTGAGCGTCTTCAGCCAAAGCGGCAACCTGAAGGCCTATCTGACCGCACCCGTGATGAAGCGGGTAAAGGCCGACACACTGTTCGTTGAGTTTCCCAACTCGTTGCACGTAGATTTTTACAACGAATTCCGCCAGCTGCAAAATGTGGTAACGGCCAGGTATGCCCGCTACTTTGAAAGCCTGGGCAAAGTGCTGCTAAAGGATAGCGTGGTGGTGTACAATATGACCGGCGATACGCTGTATTGCAATACCCTGTGGTGGGATCAGGCACAGGAAGTGTTTTACACCAGCGACTCGGTAGTGGTGCGTACCATTACCCAAACAATTGATGGCACTTCTTTTTGGGCCAAAAGCGATTTCAGCAAATGGACGATCAATAATCCCATCGGTAGCATTTTGATGCCTGGTGAGGCAGCCGATAGTGCATCCGCCGCACCCGACAGTCTGGTGGCGCCACCACCTGCTAAACCCCGGCCGGCTGGCACACGCTAGGCCCCTCCGTTATACTTCATTTATCAGGTTAGCCACCAGTTGTTGCACATCGGGCATAAACGCATCGTAGCACTGGCGCAGCAGGGCGTAGTGCTGCTGAAACAATGCAAAGGCCGTAGCGCTTTCGCTGAGGTAACGGCTGCGGTACACCAGCCCGCCAAAGCTTTTCTCGATGCCCCAGGCATGCTGATAATTGTACAGCCAGTTGTGCTGCTGCATGGGCTGCAGCATGGCTGCAAATGGATTTGGCAGCCATGCCTGCTGGCTGCTGAGGGCCGCATAGGCCTGTTGGGTAAATGAGAACAGCGCTTCGTCGGAGGCGAAATGCTGGCGGTCGTTGGCCAGGAAATGATCGTACACCACATCTACAAAAGCGCCGGCATACAGCCGGTAAGCCGGCCTGAACACTTGTTTGGCTTCGCGGGTAGCGGCATGCGCATCCGTAAACTGATCGATGTTGCGATGCAGCCGAATCCCCTGCTGAATGGCCGCCGGATAGTCGTATTGGCTGCGGCCTTTTACAAAGTCGCTGATCATATTGCCGGTGAGCACTTCGGGTCCGCCGGGCGATAGGTAAGCATGGGCCAGATAATTCACCGCTACAAGGTAATGCCAGATGCCCGGCTACCCATCAGCCAGCAGGGTGCATTGCGTGTAGCGGCTCTCAATCACTCCCTATTTAACGGGCTCTTTACCATATTTCAACTTGCGTTAACATCAGAAGACAGGGGGGCATTTTCAGTGGAGAAGGGCTGGCGTTTTCGTAGATGCCGGAGGCCCTGTGGCTGCCACCGGTGGAATCAGCCAGGCAGTTGGCAGCCGCTGGTCATGTACAGGCTACCTGCTGCAGTTGCCTGCTCTACTTTCAATCTTGCAAACCAAACCATCACACCACTAAAAACGAAGTACCATGAAAACACTCATGCTCGCCGGAGCCCTTGCCATTGCTACCCTGGCTGCCAATGCCAATCCCACGCCTGCCACCAAAGTACTCAACTACCGGGCCAGCCAAAACCTGGCCACACTGTTTGGGCCTGTGAAGGAACTAAGCTGGCAGCCTGCCCGTAATAATATGCTGCGGGCCAACTTTACACTCGATGGCGATGCTTATTCGGTATTCTTCAATGCCGAGGGCGAATTTTTGGCCGCCAGCCGCCAAATCAACCGAAGCGATCTGCCGCTGCGGCTGCGCCTGGCGCTGGAGCAAAAGTTCAAACAAGCCAGCGTCACCGAAAGCTTCGAGCTGACCACCGACAGCGATCATGCCTGGTATGTTCGCACCGAGCAGGATGGAAAATCGAAGGTGTGGAAGGCCTACGAAAATGGCCGCATTGAAGAAGTAGACCTGCGTTTTTGACGAAATACCATGCAGTACGCGGCGCCGCCGGCCCAGGCCGGCGGCGCCGCTTTTTTTAAGTCTGGTGGGGTGCGCATCAATCAAACTGCACATTCGCCTGCTGGCCCGGCCAGCTGCCAAACAGCTCTTCGGTTTTGCGAAAGCGAAACGCAAAAATTTGGCGCAGCTGGCTGCGTACAAACAGCGTATTGGCTATATCGCCCAGCACCCACAGCGGCAGTTTGTAGTGCACAATGTCCGTCATTTCTACCCCGCCCTCAATGGCCGCAAAGTGGTGCTGGTGGTGCCAAAGGCTGTAGGGCCCAAAGCGCTGTTCATCTACAAAAAACTTGAAATCCTGTACATGGGTAATCTCCGTCATCCAGTACAGCGGAATGCCCAGTACCGGGCTCACTTTGTACTCTATGATTTGCCCTGGGTACATGCGGTCTCCGTGGTGCTTGCTTAAAATATGAAACCCCAGGTTGGAAGGTGTAATGTCCTTCAGGTTGTCGGGTTTGCTAAAAAAATTCCAGGCTTGCTCCATGCTGATGGGCAGCCGCTGCACTGTTTTCAGTGAGTATACTTTCGACATGAACACATTACAAGCCGGGTGCACCTTGGTTGAGCAGTGTTGGCTTTTTTAAGCCATCTACCGTGTTTTTTCACAATTTGAGCGGTACGGCAGGCGCTTGCATATCGGTATGTTTGCAGCCGCATGCGTGTGCCACCTTTGTTTTACCGCTTTTCGGCCTGGGCCCTGCTACTGCCCACGCTGTATGTGCTGCTGCCGGCCTGTGCCAATATGAGCATGGGAGGCCCTCCCGGCGGTGCCAAAGACAGCCTGCCACCCAAGCTCATCAAGGCCAGTCCGCCCAGCGGCAGCGTTCGTATCCAGCCCTCGCTGGTTACCCTCGAGTTTGATGAGTATGTGCAGTTCGACAACCTGCAAACCCAGTTGGTAGTAAATCCACCGATGGACAAGCAGCCCGATATTGACGCCCGGCTGCGCACCGTACGCATTCGCCTACGCGATAGCCTGCAGGACAATACCACCTACTCCATCTTTTTTGGCAATGCCCTGAAGGATGTAAACGAAAACAACCCCCTTCAGGACTTCAGTTATGTGTTCAGCACCGGGCGCTACATCGATAGCCTCACGCTGGCCGGCAGCATTACCGATGCCGAAACCGGCCTGCCCGATAGCACCCTGCTCATCTTGCTGTACAGCACCGAGGCCGATTCGGCCGTGGCCAAGCAAAAGCCCCGCTTCATCACCCGGCCCAATGGCAAGGGCGAGTTTCGTTTCAGCTTTTTGCCAGCCGAGCCTTTCTACCTGTTTGCGCTGAAAGACGAAGGTCTCCGCCGCTACAACAGTCCCACTACGCCGTTTGCCTTTTATGGCGATGCGGTCAGCCCATCGGCCGAAGGGGGACGCTATGAGCTGCGCAGCTTTGTAGCCGAAAAAGAAGCCCCCAAGCCCTCGGCGGCCAATGCGGGCATCGCCGCTACCAATCGGCGCGGTACCGATAAGCCGGCCATGGCCATTACCGCCAGCGCCAATGCCAACCAAACGCAAGACCTGCTATCGCCACTGCAGCTCAGCTTCAGCAGGCAGGTGGCCCGCCTCGATAGCGCCCAGCTGTTTTTGACCGATACCAATCACCAGCGCCTGCAGCCCCCGCTGCAGTACCAGCTCGATAGCACCGGCAAGCAGCTGACCATCAACTATGCATGGCGCCCCGATCAGGCCTACCGCCTGCACATTGGCAAAGGCTTTGCCACCGATAGCATTGGTACGGCCAACCGTGCCGATACCCTGGAGTTTAAGACCAAGGCCGAAAGCGAATATGGCCTGGTGCGCCTGCAGCTCAGCGGACTCGATACAGCGGCGCATCCGCTGCTGCAGTGGGTCGAAAACAATGCCATTGTACGCACCACGCCCGTCAGCAATGGCCGCATCGACATTCCTTTGTTCAAGCCCGGCCAGTACAGCGTACGCATTTTGTACGACCGCAACCAGAATGGCCGCTGGGATACCGGCGATTATTGGCGCCGGCTGCAGCCCGAGCTGGTCATCGGGCTCGAACAAAAGTTTACCATTCGGGCCAATTGGGACAACGAGTACGAGCTGGCCTTCTAAATCGGGGGCTGGATACTACTGCAACATTTCTTTTTTGATGGGCCCGGCAGCAGCGCCCTGATGAAGCACCAGTGGCGACGCTCCGTTCAACCACAGGAATGCTATCGGGCTTTTCCCAACCCTGAGCCATGTTTTGGGGTTACTTTGCATCGCTATGAATTTTTCGTCGCACTTGTTGGAGAATGCCGTGGCCGAGTTTGCCAAGCTGCCCGGCATTGGTAAAAAAACGGCCCTGCGCCTGGTGCTGCACCTGCTGAAAACAGAGGCTGCCCAGGTGAATCATTTTGCCGATACCATCCAGAAAATGCGACAGGAAATCAGGTTTTGCACCCGCTGCCACAATGTGGCCGATGGCCCCCTGTGCAATATTTGCGCCACCCCTGCCCGCCGCCACGATCTGGTGTGTGTGGTAGAAAGCATCCGCGATGTGATGGCCATAGAAGGCACCCAGCAGTACAATGGGGCCTACCATGTGCTGGGCGGCGTCATCAGCCCGCTCGATGGCATTGGCCCCGACCAGCTGCAAATAGAAAGCCTGCTGCAACGGGTGCAGGAGCAGCAGGTATCCGAAATCATATTTGCCCTCAACCCCAATATCCAGGGCGATACCACCATCTACTTTATTCAGAAAAAACTGGCGGCCTACCCGGTCAAGGTCACGGCTATTTCGCGGGGCATTGCCTTTGGCGGCGAGCTGGAGTATGCCGATGAACTGACCCTGGCCCGCAGCCTGCAAAACCGCCAGCCGGTAGAAACCCTGGTGCGGGGCTGATGGCCGCCGGCAGGGCCGCCGGCTGCACGTTTATTGCCTGATCAGGTTTTTAAGAAAGCGCTGCGGATTATTGCCACCCGCCTCTACGGTGGTGGGCAGCACCACATCTACATAGCGCCGCGGACTTACCAGTT
>CANHEC010000130.1 GCA_947459455.1 Chitinophagaceae bacterium | reverse complement strand
GCTTACAACCGCAGCATCGAATTTGGCAATACCGCCGGCAACCCCGGCTACCCCCACCACGTGCTGGTGCAGGGGGGTACTACGCTGAACATGGGCAGCGCCACCCCCACCGCCCTCGAAACCGGTGGCAACTTTTCGCTGGGCACCAGCACTACTGCTGGCAATGCCAACATGGGCGCCCTCACCCTGCCGCTGGTAGTACGCGGCAACCTGACTATTGGCGCCAGTGGTGGCCCTGTTAGTGCGCTTACTCTTTCTACGGCTGTTCTGGGCGATTTGCACCTGCATGGCAACTTCACCCGCCACCTCAATTCATTGTACAATGATCAGGGCCGGGCGATCTTCTTCAGAGGCTCGGGTAATTCTACCATCAGTACCCCGTCGGCACCGCCTGCCAGTGTTTCCGATCCTACTCTTCAGGACTATGCCTTTGCCATTGTAGATAAGGACGTAGCTACCGCCCGTGTGATTTTGCAAACACCCACCGGCATCGGCGGCAGGCTTACCCTTACCCGCGGTATTGTAGAAACGCTGGGCTTCCCGATGTACATCAAAAACCCGGCGCCCGATGCCACTAATGATGGCATTGTCGGTGGCAGTGCTGATAGCTATATCGATGGGCCACTTTTCCGCTATACGTCGGTGAGTGCCATGGGCAACTACTGGTTCCCCATTGGCAAGTCGGCTGGTGGTGGTTATCGCCCCTTGCGCTTTACCAACACCAATACCGGTGGCAACAGGTTTGTGGCACAGTATTTCAGCGGGACCACTGCTACGCCCAGTGCTGGCCAGGATGTGTTCCAGTCTGAGTTGACTGGTATTCAGGCCAATGAATACTGGCAGTTTGACCAGGTAGGGACAGAAGCAACCACCGGCCGCGTGGCGCTGATGTACCGCCTGGCTGGGGCTACCTGGCGTGATGCGGCCGGCGACCCTCTGACGCCAGTAGGTGGCGAGTACAATGTGGCCATTGTGAAGCGGACAGAAGATGTGGGTCCGGGTTCGTGGAACTATACCAAGCCGCCGTTCACGTTCAATACCGCTACGCCCGATTTTGAAGCTCGCCTGTACAGCGACGACGGACTGATTGTAACCGGGGACATGTACAGCTTCTCGCCGTTTACATTCGGGTTCTCGTTTACCCCCGTCCTCGGCGTCCTCCCCGTCAAGCTGCTCAGCTTCGAAGGGGCGCTCCAAGGGGCCGATGCCCGCCTGCAGTGGCGCATCGATAGCGACAAAGACCTGCGTCATTTTGAACTGCAATACAGCACCGATGGCAGCCAGTTTAGCACCATTGCTACCGTGGCACCCGCCGGCCGGCAGTACCAGTACCTGCACCGCGGGCTGGCAGCAGGCAAGCACTACTACCGCCTGCTGGTGAAAGAGAAAAACGGACAACACTTCTTCAGCAAAACCGTGCTGCTGAGCCGCAGCGCCAGCGCTACCTACGTGGTGGGCCTGCAGCAAAACCCGGTAAGCACCAGCCTGGCACTGAACCTGTGGAGTGCCAGCGCCCAGGCGGCCGAATACAGCCTGACCGATATGGGTGGCCGCCAGCTGATACGCCAGCGCAGCCAGCTGCTGCCAGGCGCCAATCAGCTGCGCATGCCTGTAGCCCAGCTGCCCGCGGGTGTATACCACCTTACCGTGCTCACCGCCGATGGCGTGCAGGAAACGCTGCGGGTGCTGAAGCAATAAGCAACGCTATCATTTTGGTAATCTGAAAAAGCCGTGCATCGTCTTCGATGTGCGGCTTTTTTGGTAATGCTGAATGATGAAGGCTGAATGATGAATGAGAGGCCATCCCTTGCGTTCCTTGCGGTTCAAGTGGTAATGCTGAATGATGAAGGATGAAGGATGAATGCAAGGTCATCCCTTGCGTCCCTTGCGCATGCTTTGCGTTCCTTGCGGTTCAAGTGGTAATACTGAATGCTGAAGGCTGAATGAGCGACGATCCCTTGCGTTCCTTGCGCATGCTTTGCGTTCCTTGCGGTTAAATTGGAAATACTGAAGACGGGAGAGTTTTTACCGCAAAGGCGCAAAGGGAAAACACGCAAAGGACGCCAAGATCAGCTTGGCGCATCCACTTACGTTTACCCGCTTTCCTAATGCCAAATTAACCAATTCCCAATTCCCCAATCAACCAATTCCCCAATTCCCCAATTCCCCAATCAACCAACTCCCAATTCCCCCTTCCTACCTTTCCCCCATGAAACAGTGGCTCATCAACGCCCGGGTGTTTACCGGCCAGCAGTGGCTGCCGCAGGCACATGTCGGCATTATCGACGATTGCATTGCCACCGTGCAGCCTGGCCCGCTGCCGCCCGAGGCGGCCCCGGCTCCGGTGTTCGATTGTGCTGGCCAGGCACTCGTGCCGGCCTTTACCGATCTGCAGGTGTACGGCGCCCAGGGCCGCTTGTTTTCACAATACCCCGATACCGATAGCCTGGCCGCCCTGGCCCACGCCCAGGCCCAGCAGGGCACCGCCCATAGCCTCGTCACCATTGCCACCCAGCCCCTGACCGTGGTGCACCAGTGCCTGCGGGCGGTGAGCAGCTACCTGCAGCAGGGCGGCAGCGGCATTGCCGGCCTCCACCTCGAGGGGCCCTTTATTCACCCCGAGCGGCGGGGCGCCCACCGGGCCGATTGGGTACGGGTGCCCACGCCCGATGACATCCGACACCTGCTCGATGTGGCCGCTGGCAGCCTTAAAATGATGACCCTGGCACCCGAGTGCTGTTCCGATGAAGTGCTGCGCCTGCTCCGCGATGCCGGCGTCCTCCTCTCGGCCGGCCATAGCAATGCCAGCTACCAGCAGGCCATGCAGTTTGCCAGCCGCGGCATACAGCTGGTTACTCACCTGTACAATGCCATGAGCCCCCTGCAGCATCGCCAGCCGGGCCTTGCCCTCGCCGCCCTGCTGCATACCGGTCTGCATGCCAGCATCATCCCCGATGGAGTGCACGTGCACCCTGCCATGCTGCAGCTGGCCCACCAGGTCATGGGCGATCGATTGTTTTTCATCACCGATGCGGTCACGCAGTGCACCGAGGGACCCTACCAGCACTACCACAGCGGCACCCACTACACCCTGCCCGATGGCACCCTCAGCGGGTCGGCCATCAGCATGCTGCAGGGTGTGCAGCTAGCCATGCAGCAGGCTGGCCTGTCGGCTACCGATGCCCTGCGCAAAGCCGCCACCCTGCCCGCCCGCTGGCTGGGTATACAAGCCGAGCTGGCCCCCGGCGCCCCGGCGCAGTTGCTCTTGCTCAGTGCCGATTGGCAGCTGGTGCGTCGCTTCGGTTTTTGATGACAGTAGCGGCATAGCTTTTTGGGGCGCTCAGCTGCGGCGCAGCACCCGGCAGCAGCACGCCCCTGCCCCTGGGTACCGTGCCCATGGCCGCCAGCGGCCGGGCACCCGTAGGGCGCTGCGGCCCGCCTGTATCCGGGCCGGCGCCCCACGGCCGGGCAGCGGCGCCGCCCATCGGCAGCACAGCATCGCCCGGCATCGTTCGTGTGCAATCGGGCTCGCATGTGCATCCTTCAGGCATCACCCAAAACATCATCCTGCTATGGCTGCCATTGACACCACCACCGCTACGGGTAAGGCCCGCCGTCCCCTCCGCGTCGATCTTACCCCCATGGTCGATCTCGGCTTTCTCCTCATCACCTTTTTCATTTTTACCAATACCCTGGCCGAGCCCACGGCCATGAAGCTGGCCCTGCCGGCCGATAGCACCGATTCGATGCAGGTGGCCAAAAGTGGCGCCATCACCCTGCGGGCCAGCCAGCACCAGCTACAGCTGATACCCGCCGATGGGGGCCCCGCTGCCGCCCGCAGCTATACATGGCAGCAGCTACCGGCCATGCGCCAGCGCCTGCTGCAGCTACGCCAGCAGCTACAGCAGCAGTTTGGTACCGATGATAAGTTGTTTGTACTCATTCAGCCCGATGCCACGGCCCACTATGGGCAGGTCGTCAGCCTGTTCGATGAAATGCTGATATGCCAGGTGCGACGCTACAGCCTGGTAGATGCCGAATGAGCCGATGACCGGCCGCTAGGTCATGTACAGGTAAAACAGGCGGATGAGAATAACGGCCCCAAACCCAATGAGCACCAGTGCGCTGAACTGATGTGTTTTGTGCAGGGTGGCCGGTGTAAGCAGGCGGCGGATGCGGCCGGCAAAGTACACCTTGGCTACATCGGTAGCCAGAATGGTGCCGAGGCAGGTACCAAACAGCAGGGCCCGCTCATTCAGCGGCAAAAACGCAAACGCCGTGCAGGTGGTAAGCCAAAACAAGATCGGCCCGGGGTTCAGCAGGTTCATAAAAAAGCCCTGCAGCGTGTAGCGGGCTATGTCGCGGCGCCGCACGTTTACGGCGATATCGGTCTTGCTGTCTTCCCGCGGGTCTTTGCCAAAAAAGAAACTGTAAGCCCCCATGATGATGAGGAGAATGGCGCCACCGGCAGCTATCCAGTTTTCGTAGCGCAGGGCGGTGCGCACCAGTTCGGCGGCCAGGTTGCCCAGCAGCACCAGCAGCAGGTCGCTCAGGCTTACGCCGGCTACAAATGCGTAGCCCGCTTTGTGGCCCAGCCGCATGCTCACTTTCAAAATAGCAAACACGATCGGCCCTACCGATACAGACAGCAAAAGCCCCAGCCCGATGCCTTTCAAAAACAAATCCATGTGCTGCTAGTACAGGGCCACAAGGTACTATGCCTTGGCGCCCGTGCCTATCTTAATGTTGTGCGATTTTAGAAATGCCTGCCAGTCGTCCCACATTTTACCCTTCAGCACCCGTGGAAACTTGTGCTGGGCACCAATTTTTCCCTTGCTGGCCAAAAAGTCGATGAAGGCATGTTCGGGCAGCACGGTCACTTTTACTTCTTTCAGGGCGTGGCGGCGCTCTACAGCGTAGTCATCGTTTATCTGCTGCAGGCAGTCATCTAAGCGCTGCTGTAGTTGTTTCTCGTCTACGGGATCATCACAGGCTATAAACCAATGGTGGCCAAAAAACGAGCCCACCGGTACGCCGGCTACCGTAAACTCGGGGATGCACACATTCATATCGGCCGATACCATTTGCACGGCCCGGTTCATGTTTTCTACACTCAGGTGTTCGCCCACCAGGCTCAGGAAATGCTTGGTGCGGCCGGTGATCACGATTTCCAGGTGCTCCAGGTCTACAAAGCGAACGGTATCGCCAATGAGGTAGCGCCAGGCGCCGGCATTGGTGCTGATGAGGATGGCGTATTCGCGGCCTTCTTCCACCTCGTGTATCATGTAGGCCTCGGCATCGGGCAGCAGGTTGCCTTCGGCGTCAAAGTGTTTATCGTCGAAGGGTACGAATTCGAAGAAGATATTGTTGTTGATAGCCAGCTTCATGCCTTTGGCATGCTGGCGGCTTTGGTAGGCCAAAAAGCCTTCGCTGGCCAGGTAGGTTTCAATGTAGGTAATGGGCTTGCCCAGCAGTTTTTCGAAGCTGCGCTTGTACGGCTCAAAGGCAACACCCCCGTGCACATAAAAGCTGAGGTTGGGCCACAGGTCGTGGATATTGTTCAGCTGGTAGCGTTCGATGATGCGCTCCATGCACAGCTGCAGCCAGGCCGGCACGCCTATGATGAAGCCAATATCCCAGTTGGGTGCATTTTCTACGATCTCTTCGATCTTGGTTTCCCAGTCGCGTACCCGGGCTATTTTTTTGCCCGGCTTGTACAGCCGCTGAAACCAGAACGGAATATTTTTTTGCTGAATGCCGCTGAGATCGCCGGCGTAGTAGGTGGGCCCTTTCTGCAGCTCGGTACTGCCGCCCAGCATCAGCCAGCCTTTGGGCAGGGCGCCAAAGTTTACATCCTGGTAGCTGGTGAGGCTAAACAGCTGGCGCAGGCTGGTCAGCGTGTTGGCCTTTATCAGGTCTTTGGTAATGGGAATGTATTTGCTGGCCGCCTCGCTGGTACCGCTGCTGAGAGCAAAAAATTTGATCTGGCCGGGCCAGCACACATCGGGCACGCCTTGCAGGGTTTTGTGCCAAAAAGCGCTGTACAGTTTGCTGTAGTCGTAGGTGGGTACCCGCTGCTGAAATTTTTTGCCCGGGTGCTTGCTCAGCAGTATTTCATCAAACCCAAACTGCTGGCCAAACTCGGTGTAGCGGGCCTTGGTCAGTAGTTTTTTCAGCACCCGCAGCTGCATGCGGCGGGGGTCGCCGTTGGCGATGTTCAGCCGGCGGGCGATTGTTTTGGGTAGTTTGAGATCGAGCAATGACATAACTGGCAGCAACAATCAAATATAAAGGAGCACGAATGTACAGGATTGGCATCCTATAAGCCTTGCCGCCCGGCCAAATGCGCCCCTCAGCCCGCTGGCGCTGCCCGGCGCCATGCTATAAAGGCACCTGCCAGCCCGCAAACTGCGGCAGCTGCCAGTGCCACGGTAGCCACTGCCGGGTAGGCCGCCTGCTGCCCGCGGAAGATGCCTCCCAGCGCCCAGGCCAGCACCAGTACGGGGGCGGCTGCCCGCAGGCGCCAGCTCAGCCAGCTGGCCAGCCCGGTGGCTATCAGCATCATGGTTATCGACCAGCCGGCGGCCCCGAGTGTAGCACCCTGCCAGCCATAGTGTACCAGCAGGGCGGTGGTATTGGCAATGGTGGCTACGCAGATCCAGCCCAGGTAAAGGGCCACCGGTACAAAAGCCGCCCACCTGAAGGCGCCGCGGGCAGCCGGCAGCCAGCGCAGGGCCAGGGCTACCAGGGTGGCCAGCAGCCCCAGCATAATGAGCAGGCTCAGCACTACCTGCAGGTAGTGCCAGGCCAGTATCCAACTGGCATTTAGCGCACAGCTGAGCCAAAACAGGGGCCAGCCCCGCTGCAGGGT
>CANHEC010000129.1 GCA_947459455.1 Chitinophagaceae bacterium | reverse complement strand
GCATCACCGGGTCCAGTATTTGTCCTTCGTGCAGCCAGTTGCCATAAAACAGTGCCAGCTGATCTTTCCAGTTCAACTGGTGCTTGGTCAGCACATGCTTCTCCAGCAGGTGGTGGGCCTTTATAATGATCATAGGCGCTGCCGCCTCAAAGCCCACACGGCCTTTGATGCCAATGATGGTATCGCCCACGTGGATATCGCGGCCCACGCCATAGGGTGCGGCTATGCTGTGCAGTTTATTGATAGCCTCTACCGGATGGGCAAACACTTCTCCGTCGATGCTACGCAGCTCACCCGCTTCAAACCCCAGCTCTACGCTGCGGGTACCGCTGGCAGTTACCTGCGTAGGCCATGCACTTTCAGGCAGCCAGTCTTTGCTGTTCAGTGTTTCGCGGCCACCCACGCTGGTGCCCCACAGCCCTTTGTTGATGGAGTAGGCAGCCTTTTCAAAGTTCATCTCCACGCCCTTCTCTTTCAGGTAGCTGATCTCCTGTTCGCGGCTCAGCTTCATATCCCTGATGGGTGTAATGATTTCTACGCCCGGAATCATGATATGGAAAATCATATCGAAGCGCACCTGGTCGTTGCCGGCGCCGGTGCTGCCATGGGCCACAGCAGTAGCTTGCAGCGCTTTGGCATGCTCGGCTATGTGCAGTGCCTGCATCAGCCGCTCGGCACTCACACTCAGCGGGTAGGTATTATTCTTCAGCACATTGCCATACACCAGGTATTTGATGATGCGTTCGTAGTAAGGCTTCACCGCATCTACCGTGGTGTGCGTCTTTACACCCAGCCGGTAGGCATGCGCCTCTATCTGCTGCAGTTCCTCGGTGGTAAAGCCGCCGGTGTTCACAATCACGCTGTGCACATCGTAGCCGCGGTCTTCGCTCAGGTACTTTACACAAAAAGTGGTATCCAGTCCACCACTAAAACCCAGTACTACTACCGGCTTTGTTGGTTGGTTGCTCATGGTTGGTATTTGTAAGGTGTTGATGTAGTTTGATACAGAAATAAAGCGTGGCCACTGCCTGCTACCACAAACTGCGCAGGCTCAGCATGCGCCGCAGGCTGCCCACGCCACCGCCGCCAGCCGCTTCTTTTCGGTCGCGGTCAAACAAGTCACGCCAGCGCTTTTTGATGCGCATAAAGCGTTCGTAAATGCCCTTCTTTTCTTCAAACGCCGCAGCGGTTTCCTCGGGCTGGTAGTGGTCTTTCGGGTCGTACAGCATGGCGGTGCACATGCAGTTCTTCCGATCCTTGCTCATGAGTATATCGTAGTTCACGCAGCTTTTGCAGCCGGCCCAAAAAGCATCGTCCTGCGTCAGTTCGCTGTAGGTCACCGGTTCGTAGCCCAGTTCGCTGTTGATCTTCATCACGGCCAGTCCGGTGGTCAGGCCAAATATTTTGGCATCGGGGTACAGGCGCCGGCTCAGCTTAAATATTTCGTGCTTGATGGCTTTGGCCAGGCCCGCTTTGCGATAAGCCGGCGATACAATCAGGCCGCTATTGGCCACATACTCGCCGTGGCTCCAGGTTTCGATGTAGCAAAAACCTGCCCAAATACCGGTGGCCTTTTCAAAGGCGATCACGGCCTTGCCTTCCAGCATTTTTTGCTTCACATAGTCGGGGCTGCGCTTGGCTATACCGGTGCCACGAGCCTTGGCGCTGCTTTCGTATTCGTCGCAGATAATTTGGGCAAAGTCCACATAAGTGGCATTGGCCGTCGTTATCAAAAAATCATGATGAGTCATAACCCGTCAGGGTAAAAAAAGGTGAGAGAAGATTGGTGAATGCTCCATCGCTACGCCCCGGCGCAGCCATCAACACACATGCAAAACCTGTTGACCTTGGGATTGGGGGAAATTATCGTCGCACCACCACGGGGAATGGACGTACAAAAAAACCTGGCCGGCACGGCACAGTAAAAAACCCACGCTTGTTGAAGGCGTGCATAATCACTTCTGTGATCAGCTGTATCAGTGAGTTTTTTGACATCTTCAGTTCAAAATGGACAATGACCCGAAAATTTTTTTAACGAGGGGCAAATAAAACGAATAATTGAGAACCAGCCCCCGATTTCGTTGCAAAGGCTTCAAAAACTTTTGATAAAGGGGCAGTGGGCTGTGTGCATGGCCGGGCTGCGGTGGCCCGTCTGCCTGGGTACTCCTCGGCCCCGGCATAGGCGGGGCCTGCGGGGTACCTGCGTTAGCCGGGCAGCCCATGAGCCGCAGTACTGCACCCGGCAATGCTGCCGCAGCCTGCTACCCGGCCTGGCACCGCCGGGCATAGCGGCTGCCCGGCCCTGCACGGTGGCTGAAGGCATGCCCGACTGAGCGGCGGGCCCTGTGCCGCGGCGTGCCGTGCACCACGCGAAGGCGGGATCAGCAGCCCGGCTTTGTACCTGGCTGAAATGCCCAATTCATTCCCGTATTTTGCAGCCGTTGCTCAATTGCCCCACCCGCCCCTCATGATCACCACCTTGCATTTTGCACAGCAAATAGCTGCCCCGCCTGCTACCGTATGGTTTGTGCTATGGAACGACCTGCAATACCGCCAATGGACCGGCATATTTGGCGAAGGCAGCCATGCTGTAAGTACCTGGCAACCCGGCGCCCGGGTACACTTTTTAACCGAGGATGGCAGCGGCTTGTACACCGTAATTGAGCGTATGGAGCCCCCGCATCACATGGTGTTTCGGCACCTGGGGCAGATAGAAGACTTTGAAGAAATACCACCCAAAGAAGGCCAGCCCGCCATGCACGACCGCTATGAGCTGACTGCCACGCCCGATGGCACCCTGCTGCAGGTGTGGATAGACGGGCAGTGGGCCCAGACCGATGGCATGCAGCAGGCATTTCCGCTAGCGCTGCAGCAGGTGCAGCAGCAAGCCGAAAACATACGGGTGAAAGTGCAAACCATTGTGCCGTGTACCATTGCCCATGCCTGGCATTGTTTTACCACGCCCCGGCTGATAGAGCAATGGAACTTTGCCAGTGCCGACTGGCACTGCCCATCGGCCAGCGCCGACCTGCGGGTGGGCGGCCAACTGCACACCCGTATGGAGGCCCGGGATGGTAGCGTGGGTTTGGATTTGCTGGCACAGTATACCCACGTGCAGCCGCCCGAGCAACTGCACTACCAGCTGGCCGATGGCCGCATGGTATGGGTAAATTTTGTGGCCCTGCCCGATGGCACCACGCGGGTGACGCAGCAGTTTGAGCCTGAAAATATTCACTGAGCCTGAAGCGGCAAACACGCATGCTGCTGCAAATGGAAACACAGGTATTTGAAATGATTTCTGCTACCGCCGATTTATCAGCGGTGCTTACCCATATTACCAAATCGGTTGAAGCGATTTTACCCGATGCCATAGCCTCGGTACTGCTGCTGCAGCCCGATCAGGTACATGTAACCAATGGTGCAGCCCCAAGCTTGCCCGCTGCATATTCGGCTGCACTGGAAGGGGCCGCCATTGGCCCGGCGGCAGGCTCCTGCGGCACGGCTATGTACACCAAAGAGCCGGTAATCGTGTCTGACATCAGCACTGATTTTAGATGGAAAGACTACAAACAACTGGCACTATCACACGATCTGCAGGCCTGCTGGAGCCATCCTATTATTGATGTCAGTGGCGAAGTAAAAGGAGCCTTTGCCCTATACTACCGACAAAGGAAGGCACCACACGACAATGATCTGGCCGTTATCAACCAAACAGCGCAGCTGGCCACGCTGGTAATGGAACGCCTGCAAGACCATCACAACCTGGAACAAGCCATACAGCAACTGACAGCCAAGGAGCAACTGTATCGCATGCTGTTCGACACATCGCCTTTGGGTATGGTTACCATTATCCCAGAAACACAGCAGCTATTTGTTAACATGCGTTTTACAGAACTGACAGGATATGATAATGACGCTGCCGAGTCAATCACTGACTGGTGGAGCCTTGCTTATCCTGAAGAGAGCTATCGGCGGACAATAAGGAAAAGCTGGGAAGATAGCCTGCAGGGCAGTTTAGCAACCGGTACGCCGGGCCCCTACTATGATGCCCGCTTTAGGTGTGCAAACGGTGATATGAAGCACCTGCGTATACAGGTAGTAGCTACCGAGCGGTATTGGATCACCAGCTTTCTCGACATCACGGAGCAAGTACGCCAACAAGACCGGCTGGCCAAACAACACAGCCTGCAGCAGTTACTGATGCAATTGGCGTCGAGATTTATAAATGTACCCCGCGAACAACTGGACTACGCCATTGATGAAATGCTGAGCGAAGTAAGCGGCAACCTCGGTACCGACAGAACAGTGGTGTACCGCTACGATGTAGAGCATCAGCAATGCAAACTGACCCACGAGTGGTGCACCGATCAGATGTTGCCGAGCCCCGATGGTGCCAGAATCCTCAGCTTTAGCGATATGGCACTTTACGCCATCGATTTGCTGTCGGGACGGCGTACATCCGTCACAGCTACTTTGGACAACAGCAATGCAGATCTCCGGAAGTGGATGCAGCAGCTGGAAATAGGCTCGATGGCAGCGGTACCCCTGTTACAATCGGGCCGTAGTATTGGCTTCATTGCATTTCATAGCACGCAGCCAAATCGGCATTTTGATAGCAATGAACTGGCACTACTGCGTGTGATGGCGGAAATACTGAGCAATGCCATTGCCAAAGTGAAATCGGAAGAAGCACTTCGAACCAGTGAAAAGGATTTCCGATCGCTGTTCAATAACATGTCGCAGGGTGTGGTTTACCAGGACCGGAATGGCCGCATAATAAAGGCGAACCACGCCGCAGCCGACATATTGGGCATGAGCTACGACGAGCTTTTTGGCCGCACTTCCATGAATCCGGAGTGGCATGCCATTAAAGAAAACGGCGAGCCTTTTCCGGGCGAAACCCACCCGGGCATGATGGCAATGACTACTGGCAAGCCGCAGGAAAACGTGATTATGGGAGTCTTCTCGCCCCGCCACCAGGAGTACCGTTGGATACTCATCAGCTCCAAGCCTGAGTTCAAGCCACATGAGCCCAATCCATACCGTGCGTTCACCACATTTACCGACATCACGCAGATCAAAGAATTGGAAAATGTACTGTCATCGACAGAACAGCAGTACCGAATTCTTTTTGAAAACAACCCTTCGCCGATGTGGGTGTACAACACCGAAACGCTGCAAATAGTAAGGGTAAACGAAACAGCAATCAGCGAATATGGCTACAGCCGAGAAGAGTTTTTGAACATGACACTGACCGACCTTCGCCCACCGGAGGATGTGCCACAACTATTGAAGTCGCTCAAAAACAGGCAAACCAATCTGATGCGATCTGAAGGCTGGCGCCACTTGAAAAAAAATGGCGAAGTCATTATCGTCGAAATTATAAGTCACATCATTGAGTATAACGGTTCCAAACATGTTTTGGTCTTAGCAAACGACATTACAAAGCGTAAGCAGATAGAAGCAGCACTGCAAGAAAGCGAAGGGCGTTATCGCAGTATCCTCGAGCTGTCTCCTGCTGGCATTTTTATTATGAAGGGGCGGCATTTGCAGTTTGTAAACCATACCGGACTTGCCATGCTGGGTGCCAAGAGTGCCGAAGAGGTCATCGGCTTCCCCTTGAATAAAATTGTACCTCCCCATCAGTTGGCAGCAGCCAATGCCCGGCTCGACCGGTTGGAAAATGGAGATCCTACGGCATACCCAGCCGATGGTGAAATAATGCGGCAAGATGGCAGCTCAGTAAGTGTAGAGCTGATAGCCGGGTTGATGGAAACGGCGGACGGCGAAGTAGTACAGGTAATAGCCACTGACATTACCGACCGCAAGCGCTACCTGGAGGCATTGGAGCACCAAAACAAACTGCTACGGGAAATAGCCTGGACCCAAAGCCATGTGGTAAGGGCACCACTTACGCGACTGCTCAGCTTACTACCAATGCACAAAAAGCTTTCGGCCGATGCCGCAGCAAGGGTGATTAACCTTGAGCATATAAAAAATGCCGCCGAAGAATTAGACCGCATCATCATCAGCATTGCCGAGCGTTCGTATGCACTGTCAAGCTTAGAGGCGGCGCAGCCCAAACCACCGGCTACGCTGGCTACACCAGCCAGCTCCACCCGCCTGCAAAGCATGATAGTGGATGATGACCTGCTAATACAGCAAATACATGAAATGCTGGTCACCGATAATGGCCTCGATGAACATCCCCTCGTATTTGCCAACGGCAGCACAGCCTTAGAGCATATTCGTCAGCACAGTCAGGAAGGCATCAGCTTTTTGGTGTTGCTCGATATCAATATGCCGGTCATGAACGGATGGGAGTTTTTAGAGGCATTGGGGCAGTTGCCTTTACTATGCGAAGTGCTGGTGGTCATCGTTACATCATCGGTAGATACGGCTGACCGACTAAAGGCACAGCGCTACCCGCATGTTATCGACTTCGTGAGCAAGCCTATTGACGATTTGGCGCTAGACAGCCTGAAGCGTCACCACTTGCTTTCCCGGCATTTTTTGCAGCAGGCCCCATAAAGTGAGCGGCCCGCCATCTGCATGGCGGGCCGCTACATAAGTATTCGCTGGCTAAAGCACGTCCTCAGCTTTCGGTGTATAGCCTAAGTTGCTGCACCCGCCAACCTACTTTCGATTGCAATGGACCATATATCCGAAGCCCGATGACTGTGGCAACCAATGCTGTACCCAGCGCCATTGCATAGTAGCCATGCATCAGCTCCCACCAAAGTGTGGCCAGCAATAACATACAGGCAGCCAATAGCAAACTCATCCACCAAACCCACTGCCACCAGCGTGGCGCCGGTGGTCGCCATTCGATGTCTACTTTTTCGCCGGCTTGCAGTTGGTATTGCATCTGCTGC
>CANHEC010000128.1 GCA_947459455.1 Chitinophagaceae bacterium | reverse complement strand
GCCACTACCAGCGGAAACTTTTCGATGAACACATAGCTGGTATCGAGGCCAAAGCTCTTTTCCTCGCTCAGGCTGATCTCTTTGATGGCGAAATAAATGGTCATCACAATCTTTTCGAACAGCGGCAGCTCGTTATCGTTGCTCAGGTATTTTTCCATCACCACAAACTGAAAATCGCCGGTCACATTGTTGCGCTCCAGGCTTTCGTAGCGGCTGGTAATGTTCACTTCCTTGTTTTCTACCAGGTCTTCTACCACCTGCTTGAACAGCAGGTTGATACGCGGCTGCATGCGGAAGCCCAGCCTGAACTCAACACGAATGATATCGTTGGGGATGATATGGTCCACCTGGTACTCGCAGGTGTACGGGTCATCTACCGTATCCACGTGTACAAACCAGTAGATATCGGCCCGCTTGGGTTTGCGATTGAGGATGGAGAACGTGATTTTGTGCTCGATCTCCTTGGGATTATTGGCGCTGGTGAGATAAATAAGATGGGTGGCAAACTTGGGCACACTCTTATCGTTGCTCAGCTCCTGTATCTGCGGAATGTAGTTTTCGAGCCGCACAAACTCCACGTAGCGGTTCTTGATTTTGCGGGCACGGTACCACACATACATCACGGTAAACAGCGCTCCACCCACAATGAGGGTGACGTAACCGCCATGCGGAAACTTGTCGAGATTGGCAAACAGGAAACTACCCTCGATGGTGAAATAGGTAATGAGAAACAGCCACACCAGCGGCTCGGAGCGGCGCTTGAGCACCAGGTAGTTGGCAAACAAAATGGTAGTGGCCAACATACACATGGTAATGGCCAGGCCATAGGCGGCTTCCATATTGGTGCTCTTTTTGAAAATGAGCACCATGGCCACGCAACCAATGAACAGCAGCACATTGGTAGCGCTGATGAACAGCTGGCCCCGCTGCTCGGTAGGATACGTTACCCGGTGCTTGGGCCACAGGTTGAGGCGCATGGCCTCGCTGATGAGGGTAAACGAGCCCGAGATAAGCGCCTGGCTGGCTATGATGGCCGCTGCCGTAGCGATGATGATACCGATGAGCAGAAAACCCTGCGGCATGATGCCGTAGAATGGGTTGGACGATTCGGTCGGGAACACACCGCCCTCGTAATTGGCCAACAGCCACGCACCCTGCCCCAGGTAGTTGATGATGAGGCAGAGCTTGACGAAGATCCACGACATGCGAATATTGCCTTTGCCGCAGTGGCCCAAATCGCTGTACAGGGCCTCGGCTCCGGTGGTACACAAAAACACAGCGCCCAGTATCCAAAAGCCCTTGGGGTACACCACTAATAGCTTGATAGCGTAGTAGGGGTTGAATGCTTTAAACACCGAGAAATCATCGGCAATGTGCATGAGGCCGAGGCCGGCCAGCATCACAAACCAAACCGACATAATAGGACCAAACATGCGCCCGATAGAAGCAGTACCAAACTGCTGCATGAAAAAGATGAGCGTAATGATGCCAATGACGATGTAGATGATCGTTTGCTGATCATTTTGCAGCATGGAGAATGCCGGGATCTGGCGCAGACCTTCCACGGCCGACGTGATAGAAATGGGCGGCGTGATCATACCATCGGCCAGCAGGGCAGCTCCGCCGATCATGGCAGGGATGACCAGCCATTTTTGGCGTCGGCGCACCAGGGTGTACAGCGAGAAGATGCCCCCTTCTCCCCTGTTGTCGGCCTGCAGCGTCAGGATCACATACTTAAAGGTGGTTTGCAGCGTCAGCGTCCAAATAACGCAGCTGAGCCCCCCGATGATCAGCAATTCGCTGATTTGCTTTCCATTGACGATGGCGTTGAGAACGTAGAGCGGCGAGGTACCGATATCGCCATAGATGATGCCGAGTGCCACCAATAAGCCGGCGGCCGACACCTTGTTCAGTTGATTACTCACGGAGTGGAGGTTCTGGTGTATTGGCAACAAATGTAGCAGGCAAAACCAATCCGCCGCTCATTTGCGCCACGAATGAAACGCACCACAAACGATTGGCACCACAGCCGTGGCAGCCGAACCTGTATTTTCGCAGCAGCATATGAAGCACACACTCCTGCTGATACTAACGGCCGTAGCCGGCCTGGCTGCCTGCAGCAGCTACGAGGCGCCCGACTCGGCCATGGATGCCGGCCGCCAGTTTGTAAATGCCACCTACCAGGGCAATTTTAAGCGGGCCCGCCAGCTGCTGGCTACCGACGATGCCAGCCGCCAGTGGCTGCAAGCGCTGGAAAACAGCTTTCGCAGTGGCGATGGCCTGCGCCGCGATGCCCTGTCGAAAGCCTCCATCAATATCCGCTCCTTCAGGCCCGAGGGCGATACCGCCGCCACGCTGGAATACCTGAATGCCTACAACAACCTGCCTACCCGCCTGCGCTGCCGCCTGCAGCCCGATGGCTGGGTGGTGCTTCCTCAACCCTGATTTATCGGCATGCCTCCCATCAGCCTTTTGCACATAGCCCTGGTAGCCGGCGGTGGTGCCGCCGGCTCGGTACTGCGCTACCTGGCGGGCACCTGGGTGCTGGCCCGTGCAGGCAATGGCTGGCCATGGGGTACCCTGCTGGTAAATGTGCTGGGCAGCCTGCTAATAGGCCTCATAGCCGCCTGGTATGCCCGGCACCCGGGCCAACCAACGGGCTACCTGCTGCTGGCCACCGGTTTCTGTGGCGGTTTCACTACTTTTTCGGCCCTCAGCATGGAAAGCTGGCAGCTGCTGCGCCAGCAACAATACCAGGCGCTGGGGCTGTATCTGGCAGCTTCCCTAATTTTAGGCATCGGCGCTGCCGCACTTGGTTATCAACTCAGTAAATAAAAAACATGTCATCCAACAACACTGTCCGTCACCCCTGGCACGGCGTCAGCCCCGGCGAGGGCGTTCCACGCAACGTAAATGCCATCATTGAAATACCACAAGGCTCCCGGGCCAAGTATGAGATCGAAAAAGAAAGCGGCCTGCTCAAGCTGGACCGGGTAATCTACTCCTCCTTTTACTACCCCACTAACTACGGTTTTATTCCCCGCACCTATGGCGATGACAAAGACCCGCTGGACATTTTGGTGCTCAGCAGCATCAGTGTGCAGCCCTTGTGCATTATAGAAGCCAAAGTGATCGGCGTGATGCAAATGATAGACGGCGGCGATGCCGATGATAAGATCATTGCCGTGGCGGCCAACGATATGAGTGTGAACCACATCAACAACATCGAGGAGCTGCCTCCGCACTTTTTCAAAGAACTGCGCCAGTTTTTTGAAGACTACAAGAAGCTGGAAAACAAAACCGTGCAGGTAGAAGACTTTGGCGACAAGGCCACGGCCCTGCAGATTATTCAGGCCGGCATCGACCTGTACAAAACCACTTTTGGATAAACAGCCCCACCAACGCCCAATGGGTACGCCCAAGCCGCATATGACCACTCAACTCATCATCATCATTCTGCTGCTGGGCCTGGTAGCCGGCATTATGAGCGGGCTGGTAGGCATTGGTGGCGGCATTGTGCTGGTGCCGGCCCTGGTGTATTTTTTGCACTACACCCAGCACCAGGCGCAGGGCACCTCGCTGGGGGTGCTCACCTTTCCGGTGGTCATCCTGGGCTTTTTAAAATATTACTACGACAGCAAACGTACCGGCGAGCCCATCGACTTTCGGGTGGTGGGCTTGCTGGCCGTGGGCTTTGTGGTAGGCGGCTACCTCGGCAGCAGCATTGCGTTGAAAATAGACAAGGAACTGCTGCGCAAAATTTTTGCCGTGGTGCTGCTATACACCGCCGCCAAGCTGCTACGGTTGGATGAAGCCTTGCTGCAACTGTTTAGAAAAAGCGCTTGATGACCCGGAGCTGATGGGTGCGCTTGCCGGTTTGTGCATGCACAATGCCGGCATGGTCTATGGGATCGATGCGCACCACACCCGAGGCATGCAAAATACGCTGTGGCCCGAGCAGCATGCCCACGTGGGTAATGCGCCCTTCTTCGTTGTCGAAAAAAGCTAAATCTCCCGGCCGGGCCTCGGCCAAAAAAGCTACCACATCGCCACCTTCGGCCTGCTGCCAGGCATCGCGGGGTACAAACATGCCCGCCTGCTTAAAGGCCATTTGCACCAGCCCGCTGCAGTCGATGCCCGCACGGCTTTTGCCACCCCACAAGTACGGCACGCCCAGGTAGCCATGTGCCGCCGCTACCGCTACCTCCGCCGCTGCCGGCGCCATGCTTTCCAATAGCTGCCAGTCGGCCGGATAAACCAGCTGATGTACACCGGCCTGCAGCCCTTGCCGGTTCAGCAACTGCCGATCGACGGCCTTAAAGAATAGCTCGCTGCCGGGGCCCGCGGGCACGGCCACGCCATCTACCAGCAGCGGCTGCTGGCCGGCCGCCAGCACCACCGCCGACTGATCGTGCGGCCCCACCTCTACCACCGCCAGCTGGCTGCGCTGTACCCAGCCTTCGTAGCCATCGTAGCGGGCCCTTACCTGCACAAAATCGCCGCTGGCCTGCAGCTCTTCGGCCAGCTCGCCCAGCAGTAGCTGGCTCACCATTTCGCTGCGGTGGGCAGCCTCGGCCCGCATGGGCGCCACTGCCACTATACAGATGTATGCATTGGTCATGTTAGTAGGTAGGCCTGCGCAGGTGCCGCAGGCATCTTTTTTACTGGCACGAAGAAAAGCAGGAAGCACATTGCTGCCAGCATTCATTTTGTGAAAGACGATACCAGGCCGCTGGCATGCATGGGCGGAGGCGCTTTTCACAAAAGCGATGTGGAAATTCCCCCTACTTTACATCTCACAAGCAAAACCAGCCAAGCCGGTGGCCGAACAATACCAACACATGACCGACCAGCAACTACTGCAGCTGTATCGCAGCAGTGGTCAAAATGTGTATGCGGGCATTTTGCTGCAGCGCTACAGCCTGCTGCTGTTTGGTGTGTGCATGAAGTACCTGAAGCAGGAAGAAGAAGCCAAGGATGCTGTGCAGCAGGTGCTGATAAAAGCCCTGCATGAACTCGGCAAATACGAAGTAACCTATGTGAAAAGCTGGCTATACACCATAGCCCGCAACTACTGCCTGATGGAGCTGCGCAAAACAAAACGCCTGCAGCACACCGACGATATAGAACGCCTGCCCGGCCACGACCACGATCCGCTGGCCGAAAAGCTGGAACGCCACCAGCAAGAGCAACTGATGGCGTGGGTAGAGCAGGCCCTGCAGCAACTGCAGGAACCCCAGCGCCAATGCGTAACTTTGTTTTACCTGCAAAAGAAAAGCTACCAGCAGATAGCCGACCTGACAGGGCATAGCCTGATGCAGGTAAAAAGCGCCATTCAAAACGGAAAACGTAACATCAAAATTTGGGTAGATAAACAACGCCAGCACCATGCATCCTGACCTGCTGAACATATTGCAAAGCCAGGACCAGCCGATAGACAACGAGCAGCTGGTAGCCTACCTGACGGGCCAGCTAAGTGCGGCCGAAAGCCGGGCTATTGAAGAAAAGCTGGCGGCCGGTGGCATGGATGCGGAAGCTATTGAAGGCCTGCTGATGGTGGCCGACAAACAAAAGCTACCTGCCTACCAGCACGAGCTGCAACAGTTTATACGGCAGCGCACCCAGCCTGCCCGCCGCCGCCGGCTGCGCCCCCTGCAAATGGGCTGGGGCTGGCTGGCCCTGGCTACCGGCCTGCTGATAGCACTGGCCATCCTGGTGTGGTATGTGGTGCATTTTATGCAGCAAAAGGGCTAAGCAAGCCGGCCCGGCCGCAGTGTTGTACCAATGTATAGTTTTGCATCATCCATGAACGCACACCAGCTGTTGCTGATAGATGACGAAGAAAGACTTCGTGGCTTATTGGCTCGTATTTTGACCCGCGAAGGTTTTAATGTGGCCGAGTCCGGCACGGCCAGGGCTGCATTAACCTGGTTGGCCAAGCATCCCTGCCAATTGATTTTGTGTGACGTGCGGCTGCCCGATGCCAACGGTGTACAGCTGGTGCAGCAGCTAAAGCAAGCCTGCCCCGACGCCGAAGTGATATTGATGACGGCCTATGGCAACATAGAAGATGGCGTATCGGCCATTAAAAACGGAGCTTACGACTACCTGGTAAAAGGCGACGACAACGACAGGCTGATTCCGCTGGTACATCGAGCCCTTGAAAAAAATAGACTGGAACGGGAGGTACGAAAACTACAAAGCCGCCTGCAAACACCCCACAGCTTCGATGCAGTGATTGGCCGCTCCGGCGCTATTCAGGCAGCTGTGGCTAGTGCCCGCAAGGTGGCCCCTACGCAGGCCACGGTGTTGCTTACCGGCGAAACGGGGACTGGCAAGGAAGTGTTTGCACAAGCCATTCACCAGGCTAGTCAGCGGGCCCGGCACTCATTTGTAGCGGTCAACTGTGCTGCGTTCAGCAAAGACCTGCTGGAAAACGAATTGTTTGGACACAAAGCCGGTGCTTTTACCGGTGCGCAAAAAGAAAGTGCAGGCATATTTGAAGAGGCAAATGGAGGCACCGTTTTTTTGGACGAAGTAGGTGAAATGCCACTGGAACTACAGGCCAAATTGTTGCGGGTACTAGAGTCGGGCGAGTTTTTGAAAATAGGCGATAACAAACCCTCCCGGGTAGATGTGAGGGTAATAGCGGCTACGAATCGTCATCTGCCGACCGCCATTACCCATGGGCTTTTCCGCGAAGACTTGTACTATCGCTTATCGGTGTTCCAAATTCAATTACCCTCGCTGCAAGACCGAACGGCAGACATTCCCCTGCTGGCCGATCATTTTATTCAGCTGTTTGCACAGAAGAATCAAAAACGCCTCACCGGTATGTCGGTAAATTACCTGCAGGCACTGCAGGCACATGTTTGGAAGG
>CANHEC010000127.1 GCA_947459455.1 Chitinophagaceae bacterium | reverse complement strand
TACCGGGTGATAGACGACAATACCGACAGCCTGGTAAAAGTGCAGGTGGGCGACCGCTTCTATTCGCCCATCGAGCTCTCTTCTTTCATTTTGAAAGAGCTGAAAAACCGGGCTGAACACATTTTGAAAACGCCGGTATCGAAAGCAGTGATTACCGTGCCGGCCTACTTCAATGATGCACAGCGCCAGGCCACCCGCGATGCGGGCAAGCTGGCCGGCCTCGATGTGCTGCGCATTGTAAACGAACCCACCGCTGCCAGCCTGGCCTATGGCCTGGGCCTTGACCCCAGCGAAGAGAAGACGATTGCCGTGTACGACCTCGGTGGCGGCACCTTCGATATCTCCATTTTGCACATCAACCATGGTGTGTTTGAGGTATTGAGCACCAATGGCGATACCTACCTGGGCGGCGATGATTTTGACCGCGCCATTCTGGAACATTGGGTAGCCGAAACCGGCCTCACCATGACCGAGGTGCAAGCCGACAAAGGCCTGCTGCAACAGCTGCGCCTGGCGGCAGAAAAAGCAAAGAAGCAACTGAGCAGCGAAGACCATTTCAGCACCGAACTAAATGGCGACACCCTGCAGCTGAGCCGCAGCCAGTTTGAAAGCCTGATAGCCCCGCTGATACAGCGTACGCTGCAAAGCTGCCAGCAAGCCCTCACCGATGCCGGCCTGCAAGCCAACGCCATTCAGGAAGTGGTGATGGTAGGCGGCAGTACCCGGGTACCGGCTGTAAAGCAGGCAGTGTCTCAGTTTTTTGGCCGCCCCGTGCACGATGAGGTAAACCCCGACGAAGTAGTAGCCCTGGGCGCTGCGGTGCAGGCCGATATACTGGCCGGCAAAAACAAAGACGTGCTGCTGCTGGACGTAACGCCGCTCAGCCTCGGTATTGAAACCATGGGCGGACTGATGGATGTGCTCATTCCACGCAACTCGAAAATACCCACCAGCGCAGGGCGCCAATACACCACGCAAAAGGATGGACAAAGCGGTATGCGCATCAGCGTGTACCAGGGCGAACGCGACCTGGTAAGCCACAACCGCAAGCTGGCCGAGTTTGTGCTAAGTGGCATACCCGCCATGCCGGCCGGCCTGCCCAAAGTGGAAATCCGTTTTTTGATAAACGCCGACGGCATCCTGCAGGTGCAGGCCAGGGAACTGCGCAGCGGGGTGGAAACGGCCATTGATGTGCAGCCGCAATACGGCCTGACCGACGAAGAAGTGGAGCGCATGCTGCTGGAAAGCATCACCCACGCCAAAGATGACATTGCCACCCGTGCACTGGTAGAAGCCCGTACCGAAGGCCAACAGCTATTGGAAACCACCGAGCGGTTTGTGGCCAAGCATGTGGCCCGCCTCACTGCCGACGAACTGACCGCCACCGCCGATGCCATGCAGGCGCTGCAACTGGCCCTCACCATGGAAGACAAAAACCTCATTCAAAGCAAAATAGAAGCCCTCAACGATATCAGCCGGCCCTATGCCGAACGCATCATGGACCAGGCCATCAGCCAGCACATGGCGGGGCAAAAAATTTGATAGCCCGGCGCTGCTTGCATGTTATTTTTTTGGTGACCAGCAGCTGTTTTTCATGGCAACGACAGTGGCGACGCTCCGTTCATCGGCTGTACATGTGGCATCGTATGAGGCCCGCCTGACTACTGGCAGGCACCAATATTTTCATAGCTGCTAAATAGTCTGCCAGCCATACTTTTTGCCATAGGCTATCAGCCATGCCACCACCCTGTTGTACGACTGTAGCCCCTCGGGCTGGTTGGTGTTTTTCAGGTAAGCATCGTATACCCAATCGAGTAGCACCTGTGCCCGTAGCTGCCGCTGCTGGTAATAAGCGGTCAGTGTGTCTCGGTCGCGGCGCAGGTAGCCGGGTACCCTGGCCAGCCATGCTTTTCCCTGCACGGTATCGCGGCGCAGCATTTCACGCAGGGCATAGGCCTCCGCATCGGCATAGGCACTGTACCTGAAGGCTGCCGAAGCCGAGGCCCGTGCCGCTAAAAAGCCCACCAGGTTTGCTTCGCTTTCGCTGCCAAAACCCAACTGGTGCGCCATTTCGTGGCACACCGTCATGGGCAATACAAAATCGGGCACGTAAAAATCCACCTGCGCCTCGCCGGTAAAGGGAAACAGGTAGCCGCCGTAGCCGGTATAGCTTTGCCAGGGCCCCAGCAGGTTGGGCTTCAGGCTGGCCTGCCGCCACCGCATAAAGGGGTACTGCCGGGCAGCCGCATCGTAGGCCGCTACCGCTTGCGCTGATAGCTGGGTGCGGTCAGACGTTTTGCCACGGCTGATGGTGCCACTATCGGCACACAAGGTATCGAGGCGCTGGTGCAGCACCTGCAGCAGGGTATCTACCTCGGCCACAGTGTAGGGCGCCGGCTGCAGCTGCAGCAGGTGTGCCGAGCCCAGGCGGTAGTAGTTGAGCCCCCACAGCGCATGAAACAACAGGTAAGCCAGCAACAATTGCTGGAGCAATCGCCGGGCCGGCCGCTGCCAGCCTTGCGGCCATACAGGCTGCCGGCGTAGCAGCCGCCATACCATCTGCAGCAGTCGCCACAGTACCAGCGCTATCAGCAGGGCTATCAGCACATCGCCTACACTAAATGGAACCCAACCCAGCAACCAGCGCTGGGCCCTCCCGATAGGCGGGTATAGCCAACCAGCGTACCAATGCTCTACCAGGCGGGGCTGCGTTTTCAGCCATTCGGTCAGCAGTAGCAAGGCCAGTAGCAGCCACCAATGCCAGTGGATGCGGCTCCACCAACTTTTGCCAGTGCTATGCGCCATGCTTGCAGTGGATTTTTAGTTTACAAAACTCCAGTAAATGCCAAACCGGATGAACAAGCCCGGCGTGGGGTACAGCGGTGCCGCCATGTTGTTGGCCAAAAAGCCGAACCCACGGTTGGGATCGATGGTATTCAGGTTTTCGACGCGGGTGTACAGGCGGAAGGCCCGGATGCGGAAATTGAGATAAGCAGCAATATCGGGCCGGTTGCTGATGCGCACCGTATCCTGCGGCAGCCACTGCCCGTTCATGGGGCTGAAATCGTTGGCAGTAAACGGCGTAAAGTAACGGATCTCAAGGCCGGTGCTGAGGTTCATGTTTTTCTTCACCACAGTTTCCAGCGCTACGCGGTGGCGGGTGTATACCAGTGGCAGGTTAATCACATCGCTGGTTTCGGTTTGCAGGTGTAGCTCGGCATACCAGTTCCATTTCTTGGCCAGCTTTATCTTCTTTTCGGCGCCCAGGTGCAGTACGGTTTGCAGCGTAGCCTCCTGGGTGCGGGTGGTGTAGCTGTTCCAGTAAGTGTAGTTGCTTACCAGGTAGTAGTTGCCCAGCAGGTGCAGCTGCAGGCTGGGCAGGTAGTAGTTGCCGCTAAGACGGGTCCAGTTTTCGGGCCGCAGGTTATTGTCGCGGCTTTCGTTGATAAAGCTGGTCAGCGTATCAAACACAAACGAGGGAGTGCGGTTGCTGTTTTGAAAACCGAGTTGCAGGATGCCCGCCTTTTTGCCCAACGATGTTTGCAGGCTGATAGCGGCGGTATAATCACCGGCATTGAGGCCCGACAGGTAGAGGCGCCCATGCGCATTGATATCCCAGCGACGATTGCGGGTGCGGTTGCGGTACTCGCCCAGCAGGTACAGGTTGGTGTAGCTTGCACGGCCCGCCGTATCAAAGCGGCCCTGCAGCAGCTGCATGCCAGCCCCGGCTTTCAGAAACTGGTCCTGGTTGTTTTTTTGCGGGTAGGCCAGCACAGCCGCTTCGTTGGTCAGGTCGGTCCATTGGTCGCGGATGGCCTTGATGGCCGCCACCCTGCTCACACCAAACCGCTGACGGTACACATTGGCATAGTCATTGGTCAGGCTGGTATCGGTCAGTTCGCCTTCATTGTACAAAAATCGCATGGTTTGGTAGCTGATGCTGTGCTGCACCCGAAACCTTGGATAAAACAAGCGGGTAACGCTGCTGTCTTCTTCATTCACCAGGCTGTCTTTCTGGCCAAAATCGTATTGGTGGCGCCAGTACAGCTGCTGCTGGCGGTAATCGTGCCCCACCCGCACGGCAGTAGAAAAGAAATTGGTGCTGAAAGCCGCATCGCCCCCCAGCCAGGTATCAATGCCGCCCCGATTATTGAATTGCCCGTTGTCGATGGCCAGTAAACTATCGGACAGGATGCCGCCGTTTTGGCTGGCCCTGTTGCGATTGCTGATGTAAATGAAATTGCCGGAATAGCGGCGATTGCGGGTGCTGAAGCCGGAGGCCAGCCGCATGTTGCTGTGCGAGGTATTGCTGCCTTTGAAATTGCCCGGCGACCCAAGGTAGCGATACTCGAAGCTGGCGTTCCAGGTGGGTTTCAGGTTTTGGGTGTGTAGTACGTTGATGGTTTGCTCGGAGCGGCTGCCGAGTATGTAATCGAGTTCGGAATAAGGCCGGGTGGTTTGGAAAATGCGGGTGCCTTCTACCGTGTAGCGGTAGGCATCGTAGGCATGAAAGCCATGATCGAAGCCGGGGCGCATGAGCGGCTGAAATAGCAGGCTGGTAGCAGGGGCCCCCAGGCTGCCAAGAAACAGCATATCGGGCTTGAGGGTGAACCGCCGGTGAAACTCGCCCACAGTGCTATCGATGAAAAGGATGCGGCTGCTATCGAACAGGCGGTAGTAGATGGTGATGCTATCGGCATTATTGTCGCGGCGCTGCAGGCTATCGCCGCCTTTCATTTGGCTGCCGGCGCCCATGGGGCGGCCCTGGGCATCGCGGCGCATGCTTTGGAGGCTGGGGCGCTGCGCCAGCAGCGCCGCCGATACCAGCACGCACAGCAGCCCCGTGAGGCGAATGGAAAGCGGTATGGAAAAACGGAAGCTCAATAGTAGTACTGCAGATGAAGTAATTGCGACGCAACGATGCCCCATGCGGGCACAGCTGCCGGGCACCCCTGCCCGCCTTACAGGCTGGCAATGAGGCCTCGCATAATAGTGGTCATTTTAGGTTCGGCGGCAGCGGCGGCTTCCAGCACTTCTTTGTGCGTGATGGCGTGCAGCACATCGTGCCCACCCAAATCGGTGATGACGCTCATGGCAAACACGGGCAGGTTCATGTGGCGGGCCACTATCACCTCTTGCACAGTGCTCATACCCACCGCATCCGCACCCAGGCGGTACAGCATGCGGTACTCGGCCGGTGTTTCAAAGGTGGGGCCGGTCACGCTTACATACACGCCTTCGTGCACTTCTATTTGGTGCTGGGCAGCTACCTGCCGGGCGGCAGCCAGCAGGCTGCGGCTGTACGGCTCACTCATATCAGGAAAACGGGGACCGAGCTCGGGCTCGTTGGGGCCCAGCAGCGGATTGTGGGTGAACATGCTGATATGATCGGTGATGAACATGAGATCGCCCACCTGGTGCTGCGGGTGCATGCCGCCGGCAGCATTGGTAAGCAGCAGCACCTGCACCCCCAAAAACTTGAGCACCCGAATGGGATACGCTACCTCGGCAGGCGAATAGCCTTCGTAAAAATGAAAGCGGCCGGCCATGCACACAACGGCACGGCCATCCAGCTTGCCAAAGATGAGCGTGCCGCGGTGGCCTTCTACCGTGCTCACCGGAAAGTGCGGAATATCCTCGTAGGGGATTTCGCACTCCACTTGCATCTGCTCTTTAAAATTGCCGAGGCCACTGCCCAGCACCACGGCTGCTACCGGCGCTTCAGTGTAGTATTCTTTGATGACGGCAACCGTCTCGTTCAGCTTGTCAATCAGGTTCATGTAAGCGTTTCGTTCGTATTGGTTGTAAAAGGCGCAACCGAGGCAGTGGGTCCTGCAAAGGGCTTGTCGGCCTCGGTCAAAAG
This sequence comes from Chitinophagaceae bacterium, assembly GCA_947459455.1. Classification (GTDB taxonomy): domain Bacteria; phylum Bacteroidota; class Bacteroidia; order Chitinophagales; family Chitinophagaceae; genus Phnomibacter. The sequence goes on along the minus strand of CANHEC010000127.1, from coordinate 1,033 downwards.
TTTCAAAAATAGCGACATTCCGGCTCGCTTATCGGCATCGAGCGGGTAGCTGATATGGTGGCGGTAGTAATGCAGCAAATCGTAGCCGGCAAAGGGGTGCAGCTTCACCACTTCTTCCAGGTGCTGCAGGCCTACCTGCTGGGCGGCATCAAACTCGGCCATGAATTCGTCGGGCAGGGGCTTGTTGCTGATCCAGGCCGCAAACACAAACGGCAGGCCGGTGTGAGCTATCCAGGCCTCGGCCAGATCGTAAGCATACTGACAGCGCTGGTGCATATGAAAGGCGCGGTCGCCGATGACGACGGCGGCGGTACTGCCACTGATATCGTTTTCGAAGCCGGGGTAAGCGGGCAACCACTGCACTTCTTTTTGCCAATAGTGCCGCATCAGCACCTGCACCAGGGCTACCGAAGTGCGGCTTTGGTAATCGAGCAGCACGGTATCGATCTGCTGCAAGGGCACCTGGCTAAAAAGGCATACCGAGGCTACCGGACCCACGGCCCCGATGCACCATCGGCTTTGGATAAAAGCCTGCGACAGCAATGGCTTGATGGCTACCGGCACCAGCCCCACATCGATACTACCGTGCAGCAAGCGGTTGGCCACGGCACTGGGGTAATCGCTGTACAAATCGATACGCTGGCGCAGCGGCGACTGCTCCAGCCCGTACAACAATGGTGCTGTATTGAGATAACTAACGGCCCCTACCCTGATCATTTGCTCGGCTGACTGCATGGCTTGCTAACTGGCTGCAAATGTAAGGCAGGCAGCCCCGGCTTTGGGGTAAACAGAATGTGAAAGGGAATGGGGCTAGTTGGGATTGATATTGGCCACCACTTTGGCCTTCAGGCGCTTGCCTACATTCAGTGCCTTGAAGAAATCGCCGTAATAGGCAGCGGTATCCACGTTCAGTGCTATCACCGGCGTGTCAGTTTTATCGGTGATCATGCGCTGCAGCGCCCCCTCCAGACTATCGATGCTGATGGGCTGCTGCTGCAGGTACACCTGGCGATTTTTATCGATGCTCACCACG
>CANHEC010000126.1 GCA_947459455.1 Chitinophagaceae bacterium | reverse complement strand
TGGTAGGTTCGCACATACAGTTGCATCAGCGGGTTTTCCAAAGCGGCCTGGTTTACCTGCGGATTAATTTGGTAGCCCGCCATGCTTACCTGCACAAACCGATAGTTCTTCGGGGATTTCCAGAAAGCGTACCGGCCCGCAGTCAGCACTTTCACCAGTCTGCCGTCTTCGTACATCAGCGCCAGCTCCTGATCGGCCACGTCTACCACCTGCAGCAAGTTGGCCAACTGTTCATCCTGCAGCAGCAGGTTCAGTTCCATGGCCGGTTCAAAGGGCCGGAGACGGCTGTATCGCTCCACAGTAGCATTGAACACCCAATGACTACCCTGCACCAATACCGACTGATACACGCCTTTTCGCATTACCAACGCTACTTCTTCAGCGTTTACATTCACATAGGTCCACATAAGGGTTGTTTTTACTTTTTTCAATCTTGTTTCAAAAAACATCCGACGGGCGGGCAGCCCAACCGATGTTTGCGGGGCCAGCACCCGGGTACTCGCTTTGATCCAGCAGGAGCTTCCCACAATTTTGAACACTGCATGAGCATTCAGCCTGCATAGCAACTGCCACACAAAACGACCTGGAAGCGACCACAGGCATTCACCAGCCGGTACTTACATCATGCAGCCAGTGCATGCGGGTACCAGGACTGCCTGCCCGGTCGGATGATGCCTTTTTTATAGAAGAGGCTACTTCGTACCAGAAACACAATCTGGTGCCCTGCAGCGCTTGCGCACCCAGAGCGGGTTGATCGGGATGAGTGATCATTGGAGGCCACTTGTACTCTACCAACTGAGCTACACCTGAAAAGGTGGAAGGATTCGAACCTTCGTCAACAAGAAAAGAGGGCAAGTTTCAACTGACGCAACAGTATACAGCCAGTTACTACCGCTGCACTCAGGTGCTGGTACGCACCATGCCGGGTTGACTGCCGTTGTTATTACCCGCCTTACCGATACCAAGTGTTGATCTGTTTCTGGCAAAAACGATCCGGTACTTTTTATTGCACACACAGCGTCCTTCTGAACCCTTGTACCTCAAGGCGAGGCATCAGGTCGGATGGCTGCGCCGGGTTCGATAATTCAGCCAGTGTCATGGGTGTGCTGACGGGCACCGGGTGCCCCAGGTGTATCGATAATCGCTGCGCCTTATCGGCAGTGAGTTTGCCAAACTCGTAGCGGGCTATCAATCTACCCTGTCGCAACAGCGCCTTGTCTACTGCTGCCAGCGGACTGTTGAAGGTGCAAATCAGCTGCACATTCAAAAAGTCAGCCAGCAAACCATCAGACAAATTGAGCAGGTTCGACACCGAGGAACTTCTGTTGACCGATCGATCGGCAATGATGTTCTCCGCATCTTCCATGATAAGGATCGAATCGGGATAGCTCACCAATAGCTCGAGAAAGGCTGGTTGGAGTAGCTCATCGCCCACACTAGCTGGCAAAAACAGTACTCGCTTGCGCACCTGCCCCACCAGATGACGGAGATAGGTTGTTTTTCCTGTACCAGGCAGCCCATGCAGTAGTACTATGCCCCTGTCACGCTTTCGGCGCAGTCGCTCCTTGATCAGGGCATCCACCGGTTTGAAATCATCATTGTAGTAAAGGTCAATATCAAGCCTGGTGCGCCTGATCTCCATTGGCTTGAGCTCGTATCCATCCGCTCCGCGAACTACAATGTTGATCTCCTGCGGTTCCCGACGCTGCCGCCGTTTGAACTTGCTGATCATCGCAATCAAAGATTGCATGAGCGACCAGTGTTCCTGACTGTAAAGCATCATCACATAATCTTCATCGAACTCTACCACCGCAGGCACTGTCAGCAATACAATGTTTCTATCATACATTAATCGCTGATCGCGGCTGCGCACCCAGTTGTATACGTAAGTATCCTTTATCAAATGGGCATGTGTCTTCCTCATTGCTTCAAAAGCTTTTTCACCATTTACACCTCCTACAAATGCCACTTGCGGCAGCTGCTGATACTGCAGCTGAAAAAGCGCCCTCGCATTGAGGTAACGCCCGTTGTACAGTGCATCCTCATTGGCGTATTGATGTATCAATAAACTGTCCATGTCTTTGCAATTTTTTTGAAAGCAGACGCTGCACATCGGCAGCGCCTGCTAATTGTCGTAAAATGCCCGTGCAAAACCCCGCACGGTGGTGGGCGCCGCTATTGCCACGGCTACTTCAGGCACCATGCGTACCCTCGACAATGCACACATCACCTCTCTTGCCCAATCGTACTGCGCAGGGGTGTGCAGCAGTTCTACATACGAAGGTCCCACTTCTACCAGGCGCCTGTTCGACAGTTCGATGATGGATACATGAAAGTGAATACGCTGCTCTTCGTGGTCGAATGCATTGTGCTGCCACACCCTGCCGACCGCTCCGCCATGCAGCTGCTCTATCAAAGTCAGCGCCTGGGTGCTATCAATTTGGGTGATGACGGACACGCAAGGCAACTCATCGAACAAGTGCATGAACACTGCCCGGCTATCCAAAAATTGTTGGCTCATCAGGGAGGCGATATGTGCTATCCGCCTCCGCCTTACAAACGGAAACATAATAACCTCCTTTGGTTTTAGTGAAGGGGTACAGAGATGAAATACTGGTGAACGGGCACGCCACTACCGGGCTGCCATGGCACACCTAGGTGAGGTGCAACCGGCAGCAATGACCAGCGCTGTAAACTGCAGTAGCTGTAAACAAAAATGCCCCGCAGTTGGCGGGGCATTTTTGCACAAACCAGTGTTGGTTCGCACTATAGATATGCCTCGCCCAGCATGCTATCGTGTAGCCATGCGGTCTGTATTTGATTAAATTTGCGAAGCATAAAAAATGTTTTTGTGTTGAATGCTGCGCAAAGTTGTGCAAGCAGCTGCATACATTCCAAATTTTTCTTAAAACTTTTTTTGCAACAACTTTCATTCCTCGTCTGATTGCCCAAATGTGAGCAGCGTACCATTCGGATCTAACAGCGAAAACTCCCATTGTTGCCAAGGCTTTAGCTCCAGCGGTCCATTGGGATGTATAGCCACCCCTCGCTGTTGCAGCTTTTGATAGTACACGTCTATACCAGCATCCATGCGCAGATAAATCATGAAATCTGATTTTGATGGCTGCAAACCGGGGAAGGCAAAAAAATGCAGCTCTGCCGCATCCTTCTCCATCAAAAAATAGTCGCCGTAGTCGCTCAGTAAATGAAAGCCGAGCTGCTCAGTGTAATAGTGCAACGTTGCCTGCTTATCAATAAAAGGTAGCTTGGGTACCACAGCAGTAATCATAACAAGTAATTGAGGTGTCCGAAGATAGGCTTTCGGCTGACTTGGTGATAGCAACTACCCGTGTAGCATTTTTAATAGCTTTGATGGCCGTCAGAAAATGTTCTCCCTTTGGTTATTCAACTTTGCACTGATTAAAATAAAGCTTTGCCATGAGCAGTAAAAAACGCCGCTGGCTCAAACGCATCATTCAAACACTGCTTGCATTGTTTGTGTTGCTTAACGTGTTAGCAGCCATACATGCCTACCAATTCACTCATTTCAGCGCAGCGGCAGCGAAACGAAGTAGCGATCCACTCGAAATGTCGGTGGGAGAAAAAGCGAAAACACTGTTACTCGGAGTCAACAACCCAAGACCGGTGAATGTGCAACTTCCTGATACCAGCTACGAACACGTAATCATTGCCAGCCCCGATAGCCTTGCCTGCTGGTGGATAAAGGTGCCTGATGCCCGGGGAACAGTGATCTTGTTTCATGGGTATGCGGGAGAGAAATCGTCTTTATTGGCTCGGGCGAAAGCCTTCAGACGCCTGGGCTATCACACCTTACTTGTTGACTTTACCGGCGCTGGCGGTTCAGCTGGCAATAGCACGAGTATCGGCTTTTTTGAAGCGGGGCAAGTAGCGGCCTGCATGCGTTTTGTTCAATCAAAAAACAGTGACCCGATTGTACTGTTTGGCACATCGATGGGAGCAGCCGCTATTCTGAAGGCTGTTGGCGAATACCGTCTTGATCCATCAGGCATTGTGCTAGAATGTCCCTTCGGATCAATGTACAAAACGGTTGCAGCCCGATTCAAACTGATGGGAGCACCAACGTTTCCAATGGCAGGGCTGCTGGTGTTTTGGGGCGGTGTGATCAATGGATTTTGGGCGTTTGGCCACAACCCTGCTGAGTACGCCTACCAGGTAAAGTGCCCGACATTACTCATGTATGGCAGTAAGGATAATCGGGTTAGCCGCGAAGAAATAGATAGTATTTTCAATCATTTGGCCGGCAAGAAAATGCTGAAGCTGTATGAAGAAGCCGGACATGATCTATTCCCATCTTCACTGAGGCAGCGCTGGCAGGCTGATGTAGCCACATTTTTACAAACGCTGTAATACCACATCAGGCAAATGCTGCCCGCTAGCGAATCAATACCGCCGTTCCCTTTTTTGTAATCACTGTTCCATCGAGGCCAACGCCTTCTACCATCCACACCACTGTTTGTGTGGCCAGCAGCTGGCCTTTGTGGGCGCCATCCCAGCCGGTGCGGCTTTGGCGGCTTTCGTACAGCAGTTGGCCCCACCTGTTAAACACCCTGAAATACCGAATCTCTGCAATCCCCATCGGCACGGGTTTCAACTCATCATTGCGGCCATCGCCATTAGGGGTAAATGCCGACGGTACTTCAATATTGGCCCGCTGCACTATTTCTACCAACACACTGTCTACTGTAACGCAGCCACCCCGGCTGGTGAGCACAATAGCATAGTCTTGTGATTGCGTTCCTTTAAAAACCGGACGATAGCTTCTATCGTCATTGAGCTGCACGGCAGGCTGCCATTTCGCTTGCACCCCTACACTACGGGCTTCCAACTGCAAGGGCACCTGCCTGATGGCAAACATGGCCGGATAGCGCCGAGGCGCTGCCGGGCGCTCTACTTGAATGCTTTTAGTAAGCTTTTGCAAAGGCGTCGGACACTGCTGGCTGCTGACTGTAAGCGTGATGCGATGCGCACCACCTTGTGTAAATACCTGAGCAGGTGGCTGCCGCAGGTTGGAATATGGTTGATCATCGACCAGCCAACTGTAGCGAATGGGCGAGCCAATTTGCTCATCGGTTTGATTGACCGGCACAAATGGCTGCTGAATGCAGGCCGCTACCGCATCAAACTTTGGCACCGGGTTTTGGTACAGCATCAAATCGGCCTGTACACTATCGGCGCACACGGCATTGCTACGCACTACCAGCTTTACCGTATGTGCACCGGCAGTACCAAACTGATGTACCCAACTTGCGTCGGTTTGGCTGGCAGGCTGCCCATCGAGCCACCACTGGTATTGCATGGCACCTACGGCATTGGTACTGGTGCTGCTAAAGGTAAACTGATTACCTGCCAGGCATTGTGCAGCTTGCGGTATTTGCAGGCCAGCTTGGGGAATGCTGGAAATATCGATGGGCTGTCGGGCGGTACTATCGCTGCAGCCATATTCATCTTTCAAAAATGCATGGTACACGCCGGTATTGGCGGGCCTGTATTGTCGCTGTGTTTGCCCGGCCAACACCTGCCCGTTGCGATACCATTGAATAGACGCAACTGCCCCTACCTGCAACACCGCACTATCGGCACTGCCCATGCAATACTGCGCCGCTCCTAGTAGCTCCATGCTGTTAGTCAGGTTGCTGGCTATTACCCGCACGGTATCGGTGCTTACGCAGCCCCCTCCGGGGCTGCTGACGGTGAGCACATACTGCGTAGTGTTAGCGGGCGTGGCTATCGGGTTGGCTGCCTGCGCATTCGAAAGACCTGCAACGGGGCTCCATTGGTAGCGCAGGCCAGGGCGGCCCGGTGTACCCAGCCGCACGGGGGCCAGGTTGCAGCTCAGGGTATCGTGGCCGGCATCGGCCGCAAAGTCAAGATTGTCTTGCAGCCGGGCCGTGAGCGTTTGGGGGCAGCCGAAGCCATCGTAAGGCACCAGCCTTACCTGCAGCACAGTGCCCGGCGGCGGGGGCGGCCTTAGTGTAATGGATTGGCCGGTTCCGATCTGCCGGGTCATATCGGCATTGAACCATGTGTAGGTTTGAAAGCCGAATGGCGCCGATACCGTCACTTCTTTATCAGCGGCGCAAAAGGAAGCACCGGTAAACTCGCCACTGCAGTCAGATGCCACATCGATATACGCATAGCCAAAATGGCGGCGAAAAGTACAGTCGCCGGTGCGAAAAGTGAGGCGGATGGTATTACCAGCGTTGCCATCGAGGTTAATGGTAACGGGTGTCCAGTCTTTGCAGAAAACCGGGCTATTGCTTTGTACGACCGACGACTCAAAAAAGCCGGGCAAGGTGGTGCCAAATGGAATGAATGCAAACGATGCGCAATCAATTACAGCATCTTTTGTCAGGTTCTTCACTTCTATTTCCATGCGTGGCTGCTGCTGCTGTTGGTGGTTGGGCCCCTCAAACACTACGGCGTAGTAATACAGCAAGCTGTAAGTCTTTCTGTTAGCCGGTATCGAAAACTCGTAGGTGATGGCTTCGCCTTCGCCGCCACCTGTGTTATTGCCAAGTCGAACACAGTAGTCGCTGCCGTTGGGACTGCGCATCGGGAAGCCGCCGAATGGATCATTGCCTGCGCCCGCTGCTGGTATGATGGTGTGCCTGCCATCCACCGCTCCGCCCGATTCCGTCAGGCTAAATACATTGGTGCCGCCCTGGTCCAACACATTGCCAATGTAACAGCGCCAGCCATCAAGTGTACCTTTTTCAAAATCGATATTGGGCGGGCACTGCTGCGCTTGTGCCCGCCACTGCCAGGTGGCCAGTAGCATCAGGCACAAAAGCCTGGCGGACAGCACAAAGCAGGGGCTATGAAAACGGGGCATCATGTGATGGGCGGCGTAGCGGGGACAAAGGCC
>CANHEC010000125.1 GCA_947459455.1 Chitinophagaceae bacterium | reverse complement strand
CGGCTACGCCTTCGCTTCACTCCGCCCAGAAAGGGAGAACTCCCCGTTGCACTTATTACTTGAACTTAGCTAATAATAACAACGCCACCGTTAGCACTTCCGAAATTGAAGAAGCAGGTGCTGGTGTACTCGCCTTCTTTGCCTCTGACCGCTCAAACATGAATAACGGCAACGAGACAAGCTGGACCCGCCTGTTTGAAGATGCTGTAAGCGGCGAAAGCCACAGCGCCATGATGACCTATCAGCTGAATGGCTATGACAACAACACCAATATCTCTCATGGCAGCAATTTCAACTGGGGTGCTTTGATGATTAAACTGGTACCGGCTGAAACCTTTGCCAACGTATCATGCACCAGCACCTCAGCAGCCAGCAACAACCAATCGTTTGATCTTTGGAGCAGCAACGACCAGGTATGCCGCAACGGTAACGCCTCTAGCCTCGCCTACAATGCATCAGCCGCTGGCTCTGTATTTGTAGCCAAAGCAAATACTCTCACTTTCCGCGCCATTAATATCAGCGGCGGTGCCAGCATGATTGCGGACCAAAACTCGACAGTGAATCTGCCCGCCAATACCGAATTCAACGGTGGTAGTCATCTGTTTGTAGCCAATGGCGGTACAGTCGTAGTAAATGGCAACTTCACCCTAAACAATGGTTCGTACCTGCGTGTGTACGGCAACATGACGATTAATGGTGATCTGACGATCAACAGCAGTTCTAATGTGTTTGTATCTACCATCGGTCGCTTGAGGGTTACAGGTACCATCACCATCAACAGCGGTAATGTATACACCAACGGTGGTACCATGAACAGTGCCACCCTCATCACTCGCAGCGGTAGCGCTGTTGAGCTGGCTGGTGGCAGCAGTGTAGAAGCCAATGTATACGAAGAAAACAACCAGGATAACGCCCTGCGCACTGGCCCCGGTACCGGCTGTTTTGGTGTAGGTGCTGCCGGCAGCGGTCGCCTCAATACTCAAAACAACGGCTTCCGTCCTATTTCAGCAGACAACGCTCTGCGGGTGTGCGTGGCCAGCGGTACCGCTGTAGGTTCGCAATTCAACAGCAGCAACCGTGGCAATGCCAGTGTTAGCTTCAACTGCGGTGGATGTGCCATCATCCTGAGCAGCTCCACCGTGCTGCCCATCACCCTGCTGGATCTGAAAGGCACTTTGCAAACCAACGGCAGCAGCCTGCTGCAGTGGTCGGTAGCCAACAATGATGAGGTAGGCTTCTTTACGGTGGAGTACAGCACCGATGGCAATCGCTTTAGCACTGCCGGTCGTGTAGCAAAAGGCAATAGCCCTGTTTACAACTTTGTACACAATACAAATGCCGAAGGCATGAACTACTACCGCCTGGGCATGACCGATAAAGACGGAAAAACGACTTACAGCCGCACCGTGGCCATTGCCAAAGGCAAACCTGCCGCCACCAAAATACTGGCTGTACGCCCCACAGTAGTAAATACTACTACGCTGGTAGAAATGTACAACAACGCCCGCCAGGACGTAAGCTACCAGGTAGCCGACGCCGCCGGCCGCATTGTAAGCCAGCAGCGGGTAAATATGCAGCAGGGCCAGGGCCAGTTCAGCATCGATATGAGCCGCCTGCAACCCGGCATCTACTACATTCAACTGCAAACTGCCGATGGCCAGCGCAGCACCCAAAAAGTGGTGAAGCAATAAAATATCAGATCAGATCAGTCCAATACTGAGGCCGGCCCATTCCTGGGTCGGTTTTTTTTATGCATGCTTACTGCATGTGCCACAAAGTAGCTTAAGTAAAGAGGCCTTGCGGCTGTATTCCAGAAAAATGACTGTTCAAAACGCCGGACAACGGCTTTGTCGTGGTGTGCGACCACTGAAGGTGCCAAACTTGATCAATGAAAATTCGATAGCGCCATTGCCATTGTTGAACTGGCGCAGCTGCGATGTCGTGGCATCGTAAGAAAATGTCAGCCGCACATCTTTCCATTGCAGGCCTACCATGCCAATGGCAGCATCGCCCGGTCTGAAATAAGCACCGCCTATCAATTGCTGCTCACCATATTCACTCAGGTTGTATTGCGCCATCATTCCGCCTACCAACTCCGATGCTCCGGCCTGTGTGCTGTAGTAAATATTCGGGTTAATAATCCATCGGTCGTCTATTTTGAACGAAGCATTGATGAAGCCATTGTAGCGAACGGGTACCCGGTTATCGGTTAGCGCAGGATCGAAAAAAGATTCACGTGGCCTGTTGAGGTGCATGATACTTACTCCGGCATTCAGGTACACACGATCGCTGGGAAAAAGTGCGTAGTTCAACCCGGCTTGCACATCAAGGTAGCCTATCTGCGAAAAACGAAACTGCTCGCCGCTCGGCACGTTGCTGTCGAAAAAGCGACCGTTCCATTGGTTTTCCCATTTAAAGTTGGCGATGTCGATTCGTTTGGCCGCATATCCAATATTAAAGCCTCCCGATATCAGGCTATTCAATCCCAGTTCCTGATGCCACGCAATACTGGCGTACCCTTTAGTGGAAGTGAGATTGCCGGCCCCAGCCACATCTCGCAGCAACATGCCACCCACGCCCAGCCAGCCACTGTAAAACTTATCCCGCATCAGCTGCACATCGCCCCACACACTCATCGTTTTGTACGGTACTGGCAGCCCCCACCACTGGTTGCGAAAGCTACCACCAATGCGATAGTCAAAATCGGGATTGAAGCCTGTGTTGGCCGGATTGGTGAGCAGTGGATTGTGCATGAATTGGCTGAAATGCAGGTCTTGCGCTGTGGCCAGCTTCATAGCAAGCAGTAGCAACAAGCCCATTAGCGCCTTGCACCTGTATAATTTTCTATGGTTGCTATTTTGCCCCATCCTGCTCCTCCTTTTTATCTCACCAGCGTTATACTACCCGACTTGCGCACTTTTTCTCCGGTCACCAATTCGGCATCCAGGGTATAGGCATACGCATCCATGGGCTGTGGCTTGCCCTGAAAATTGCCATCCCAACCTGAATTTTTGGCACCGGTTTCATACACCAGCTGGCCCCATCTGTTATATATTCTGAACGTGAGTCTTGTAATACCATAGCCAAATACCGTCGCCCGATCGTTTACTCCATCACCATTTGGCGTAAACGCATTTACCACATCTACCAGCGGAAGTATAAGTGCAGGTACTGGCCGGCAAATGGTATCAGGACAACCAAACTGATTGATGGCCACCAAACAAGCGTTGTAAGTACCGGTTTGATTGTAGGTGTGTCGCACAATGGTGTCGCGGCGGAAAGTGTATAGCGAATCGCCATCGCCAAAATACCAGCGGTAACGAGGCACTACCTCGCTTTGGTTGGTGAATACGATCGGCTGGTTCTCTTGTGGCGGCACCGGACCAAAAGTGAAGTCAGCTACCGGGCTGCCCGACACGATGATGCTCTGTTCTGTGCTATCAATGATATTGCAGGTGCTGCTATCAATAGCAACCAGCTTGATGGTATAAGTGCCAGGTATATCAAATCGCTTCACAGGATTGGTGGCAGTGCTGCTGGTACCATCACTAAAGGTCCAGCGAAACTGCTGACCTCCGAGACTGGTGTTGTTGATGACGAGATCGTAGGGGGCGCAGCCAAATGGCGGTGTATCAAAGCGGGCATCCACCAAGGGGCTTACCCGCAGCGGAATGCGAAATGTGTCGGGTGCGTTGCAGTAGTTGGTATCCGTAAGCACCAGGCGTACATCGTAGGTGCCGGCGCCGGGAAACTGATGGGTAACAGGGCCTGGGCCAGTCACCAGCGGCGGTGTGTTGTCGCCAAAAATCCAGGTAAATGAATTGTTGCGGAACGGCTTGCCAGGAAAAGCAGTACTAAGGTTGTCGAACCGATAGCTATTGCTTTCGCAAGGTGGCAGTTTGGTGGCAGCAGCGGTCACCGGCGCCACATCTTCGCGAATGCGAATGGTAACAAACGATGTATCGCGGGGGAAACACTTGGACGAATCAACCGCAATAAGACGCACCCGATATGTGCCCACTGGTATGTACGTATGGGTAGCATTGGGCGTGGTAGTCACCAGTGTAGTGCCGTCACCAAAATCCCATTCATAACGAGGTGCAAGTCCGATCGTATCACGAAACACCACCGTGGTAGGCGTACAATCAGAAGTGTCGCCCTCCACATTGTCAATGTTTGATTTGATACCACCCCGAACCCCGGAAAGATCCAGTGCGATTTTGATTACCGCCTGATTGCACCTTCCGCTGGGGTTGGTAGGACCTACTACGCCGGGTGTAATTGGAAATTGGCCGCCTCCGCAGTTGGCACAAACGCCCTGGTAAATGGTGCCCGCCGGATCAAACCGGCTGGTGCCGCCATCCACATGGTCGGTACTATTCACACCAGGCGGGTCGAGTTGTCCAAAAAATGATCCGAACAGCTGGCGGGTTGCATCTCTTTCCAGTACAAAAAAGTAAAAATCCTTTCCGTCGGTTTGCGCCTGAATGGCATCTCCCGTCACCGTAAGGCCCTGAGTGCCGGCAGTAGGAAACTGCGGTGTGTTACCGGCCAATACTCGGCCTCCCCAGCCACTTACGTACACATTTTCGCATCGGTCTACCAGAAAGGCGGTTGGACTGATATTGGGCACAGTGGCATTAGTGCCAAATACTGTACTGTAGATATATGTGGTCAAGTCATTACTGGCTTTGCCAATAAACTGCTTGCCACCATTTTGGCTGAAGATGGCGTTTCGCACCGGAAAGTTGCCAGTGCTGGTGCCCATGAAGTACACATTGCCACCTACATCAAATTGCACACCGTACAACTGATCCAGCCCGGGAGTGCCTACAAAACAGCTTTTGATTACGGCACTGCCGGTGGGGTCCAACTCAGCCAAGAAACCATCGGCTGCACCACCAAAATACGCTGGCCCGATGGTGCCGGTTTTATCACCAGGAAAGTCGGCGCTGGCAGTGCCACCGCCTACATAAATATTACCGGCCGGGCTCATGGCCAGTACATAAGCCGCATCATCGGCACCACCGCCCAGCAGGGTTGCAAATTGTACAGCCGTCAGGTTGGGATTGATCTTCAGCACCAAGGCGTCTTGCGCCCCGCTAATGGTGCGCTGAAAGGCATTGGGCGACAACGGAAAGTTTGCACTGCGGGTACAAGATGCCACCAATATGCTACCAGCCGGATCAATGATGATTTCACTGCGGGCATCATCACCATAGTTCTGCTGCAGCGAAATAGGGATCGCACCACCGCCGGCATACTTGTGTTTGATATTGACGCCATCGTCATCGGAGCCGCCCAGCACTACCGAGCCTAACAATGCCGAGCCGGTGCTATTCAGCCGGGTAATGATGATATCCCACTGACCCCGGGAGCCCTGGCTGAGCGTAACAGGATAATCAGAAGAGGTAGTACGGCCTGCCAACAGCAGGTTGCCCGCCCGATCGGTCACCAGGCTATGCGGCTGCTCGTTGCCGCTGCTGCCGCCTATATAGGTAGCGTACAGCCGCTGTGTACCACGAGCATTAAACTTCATGATGGCCATATCGAAACCGCCTGACTCACCGGTATTGCTACCGCCCCGATACACCGTTTGGTAAGCACCGGGCGTTACAGGAAAACCTGAGGCAAATGAAATGCCGCCGGCATACATATTTCCCGCCAGATCGTAGGTGGCTGAATAGCCCCAGTTGTCGGAAGTAGCGCCGGTGAATGAGGCAAATACAAGTGTCGGGTCGATGATCAGCGCATGATTGCGATCATACCCACTCAAACGAAAGCGAACTTTATCGGAACCTACCAGTTCGAAGCGGCAGCCTACTACTTTTCGTTGCCCATTAATCAGTTGGTAGGCATACGGCTCCCTTTCCTTTACCACCCCTACTGACGTTTGCACCAACAGCTCGCCGTTTTTGATGCTAAGCTTTTCGTGTCCTACGTATTGCAGTACTATTTGTTCTACGGCCGCTTGTGCTTTCACCTGCAGGTCGTATTTCAAAAAACCATTCTCGCTGTAGTAGCGTACAGCTACACCGGCATACATCTCTTGCGACAGTACTTCGCCGTACGACACCACATTGCTCGCCCACTTCGATGGATCGTTCCCAATGAAGTAGTTCGACACTCCGTTGAGCGGCTTCTGACCCACACTTACAGCTTTCGGGTTGGCATTGGCAAACAGCACATCGTAAGCATGCGAACGCAGCACCAAAAAAGCCGGGTCGCCGCCGGGCTTTCCGTTACCAGCGTTGCCCCCTTCGCCCTCCAACGATGTGGATGCTTTGGCACTGGTGGCCGAGGCCTTGCCCACAACTGCCGGCTGATGACTGTGCCCGGTCATCGTTGCTTTCACATGGTCAAAATCATCGGGGTGATGCTGCACCACCCGGTAGCCATTGCGCTTCAGAAAAAAGGCTCCGTTGTGTAATTCGCCCTTGTACAGCACTTCGCTGTTCCACTGGCCTTTGTTTTCGGTGTATTCAAAGGTTTGAGCGGCGGAGGGCCAGGCCAGCAGCAACGTGCTGGCTACAAGTAGGTATAAGGCTATTCTTTTCAAATCTGTGCAGTCAAGTTACGCCCTCTAACGCAGGCTTGGATCAAAATTGTGTTATGATATTTTTGACCAGTAAGTTTTACCTTTTCTTGACAAGAGGTAATGCTTCAGGGCCTGGTGTTCGGGCTGGTTTAGTTCTACATCGCTTTCCAGCAAATTTGCTGCCAGTGTTTGGGCCAGCTCCATCAGTGGCTTATCATTTACAATGGAAGCCAGCTTAAAGTTGAGTAAACCGCTCTGCCGGGTGCCTTCAATATCGCCGGGGCCTCTTAGTTCCAGGTCTTTTTCAGCTATTTTAAATCCGTCGTTCGTGTCGCACATGATCTTTAACCGCTGGCGGGCATCCTGGGTTAAATTGGG
>CANHEC010000124.1 GCA_947459455.1 Chitinophagaceae bacterium | reverse complement strand
TGAATGGCGTGAAATGCGCCGTTGTAGAAGCATCGGTTTCGCAAGAACGGGTTGATTTTTTGCGTCCCCTGCTGGAACAAAATGGTTATGAGGTGATAGTAGCTGCTGCACCACCGCCGAAAGCAGCCGCCAAGCCCGCAGCTGACGAGGCTACAGAGTCGCCGGCTGTCATTGCCCCCGTACTTTTCACCATCGGTGTTACCGATGTTACCTTCAATGCTACCAATGCGGTGTTTGGTCGCTTGCTGAAAACGAAAGATGGCAAAGTGGTGACCCAGGCGTACTGGCTGCAAAAAGAAGCAGTGAGCGATGATGAAACGCCTTACTACGAGAAGCAGCATCTTTTCAAATGAGCAAATATCCTGAAGGCTTTCATGTTCTTTGGTAAACAGAAAAAAAGCGGCCAGGAATAGCCGCTTCTACCTAACACTAACAACATGTCCTATCTCTTACTCTCGAGCACTTTGATGTAGTTTGCCCGTTCGTAAGCCGTCGGATCTGAAATATTTTGCTGGCTCATTGCTCCTTTAAAGTCGTCAATCTTTTCAAAGCCCATTTGCTGCATCCACTTTCTGATGCCCATATTCATCACGCTGATGTAATCAATGCCATTGCGATACAGGGCAGAGGCTGTCATGGCTACATCGGCACCGGCCAGCAGGTATTTCACTACCTCCTTCTCACTGTTTACACCGCTGGTAGCTGCCAGCGATAGAGGCAGGCGACCGTGCAAGATGGCCAGCCAAAGCAAGGGTAGTCGTATTTCGGCCGGATCGCTGAATTGCAGGTTGGGAATCACCTTCAGCTGATCGATGTCGAAATCGGGTTGATAAAAGCGGTTGAATAGTACCAATGCATTGGCTCCTTCATCGTAGAGGCGGCGGCTCATGTTACCAATGGCGCTGAAGTACGGATTGAGCTTGACGGCAATGGGAATGCGCACCGTTTGCCGAATGGCTTTTACAATATCGATATAGCGCTGCTCCACCTGTGCGGCGGTGCTGTGTATATCGGCCGGTATGAAAAAGATGTTTACCTCCAGGCCATCGGCCCCGGCATCTTCTATCTGGCGGGCATATTGTATCCAACCCTCGTTGGTAATGCCGTTGAGACTGCCAATGATGGGCAGCGAAGTCCGGGTTTTGGCCTGGTATATTTTTTCGAGGTATTCGTACGGCCCTACATGGTATTCATCCAGGCCCGGAAAGTAGTCGGATGCCTCGGCAAACATGTTGCTGGTGAATTGCTCTACGGCGTCAAAGCTGGCCATGTCTTTGCTAATCTGCTCTTCAAACAATGAAAACATGACGATGGCGCCTGCTCCTGCATCTTCCATCTTCAGCACATTGCTGATGTCTTCGCTGAGTGTACAAGCCGATACCACTACTGGCGATTCCAGCTTCAAGCCCATGTATTCGGTAGATAGTTTCATAATACTGCCTTGTTAGTTGCGTTGCTTTTACGTTGGTTGTATACACAAAATGACGACTGGCTCATACCATGGGTACAAAGTCGCTGGCGGTTTTAGTAGCCAGCTCCTCGTAGTTTTTCCAGCGCAGGTTTACCAGCTCTTGCGCCATGCCCATCAGTTCTTCTGCTTCCTTTGGATGCGAGTTGAGCAGCATCTTGTAGCGCAGTTCATTGTACGCATAGTCTTTCAGCGCCATGCTGGGTCTTGGCGAATCCAACACAAATGGGTTGAGTTTCTTTTTGCGCAGCACCGGATTGTAGCGCAACAGCGGCCAGTAGCCACTTTGCACGGCCCGGTGTTGTTGGTGCAATCCATCTTTCAAATCGTAGCCATGGGCTATACAGTGGCTGTAGGCCAGTATCAGCGATGGGCCATCGTAGGCCTCGGCTTCCCGCATGGCCAGCAGGGCTTGTTGCGGATTGGCACCAAAAGCCACCCGGGCCACATACACATTCCCATAGCTGATGGCTTGCATGGCGAGGTCCTTTTTGCCCACCCGCTTGCCAGCTGCGGCAAACTTGGCAGTGGCAGCAGTGGGCGTCGCCTTGCTGCTTTGGCCGCCTGTGTTGCTGTACACTTCGGTGTCCAGTACCAGCACATTCACATTACGGCCCGAAGCCAATACGTGATCGAGACCGCCGTAGCCGATATCGTATGCCCATCCATCGCCACCTACCAGCCAAACACTGCGTTTCACCAGTTGGTCGGCCACACTCAGCAGCTGTGCCGCCAGCGGATGCTCAATACCCGCCAAGGTTTGCTTCAGCGCTGTTACCCGGGCTCGTTGTGCTACAATGTCCGACTCCGCCAGTTGCGGCGCCTGCAAAATGCTGTTGGCCAGTTCTTCGCCTACAGCAGGTGTCAGTTGCTGCAGTAGTTGCTGCGCAATCACCGTTTGCTTGTCGGTCGTAATGCGCATGCCGAGACCAAACTCAGCGTTGTCCTCAAACAGTGAGTTGCTCCAGGCCGGTCCTTTGCCGTCTTTGTTTTTGGCCCATGGTGTGGTAGGCAGGTTGCCGCCATATATTGAAGAACAACCTGTGGCATTGGCTACCAGCAAGCGGTCGCCAAACAGCTGGGTCAGCAGTTTCAGATACGGTGTTTCGCCACAACCAGCGCATGCACCGCTGAACTCGAACAAAGGTTCCAGAAACTGAGCGCCATGTACTGTTGAAAAGTTCAGACGAGCCCGATCATTCCAGGGAATGTCTTCGAAGTAGCGAATGTTCTCTTTCTCCTGTTCCAGTATCGGCAGCTTTTCGGCCATGTTGATGGCCTTTTTGCTGCGATTGATCGGATCGGTTGCCGGACACACATCTACACACAGGTTGCAGCCGGTGCAGTCTTCGAGGTACACCTGCAGCGAGTATTGTGTTTCCGGAAATCCTCGTGCATTAATGGGCGCCGACTTAAAGCCGTCGGGTGCTTTGCTCAGAAAATCTTCATGGAAAAACTTGGCCCTGATGACACTGTGCGGACATACAAACGAGCAGTTGCCGCATTGTATACACAGGTCGGGCTCCCATACGGGTACTTCGTCGCTGATGTTTCGTTTTTCCCATTGCGTGGTGCCGCTGGGCCAGGTGCCATCTATACTAATAGCGCTTACCGGCAGCTCATCGCCATGGCCGGCCAGCATGGGGGCTATCACATTTTGTACAAAGCTGGGGGCGCCTGGTGCCACGGCTTGCAGCGCTTTGTCGGCCGCGGTAGCGGTAGCAGGAATAGCTACTGGATGCAGGTGATCCAGCGTGGCATCTACTGCCTTAAAGTTCTTTTCTACCACTGCCTTGCCTTTCTTGGCGTAGGTTTTTTCAATGGCGTATTTAATCTGTTCAATGGCTTCCGCTTTTGGCAGTACATCGGCCAGGGCAAAAAAGCAGGTTTGCATGATGGTATTGATACGGGTACCCATGCCATTGTCGCGGGCCACCGTACTGGCATCTATCACGTATAGTTGTAGTTGCTTTGCTATCAGCTGGCGCTGCACATTACCAGGCAGTTGTGCCCACACTTCGTCTTTACCATAAGGGCTGTTTAGCAAGAAGATGCCGCCTTTTTTCAACTGTGCCAGCATCTCCACTTTTTCCAAAAAATTGAATTGGTGGCAGGCTACAAAGTCAGCTTCGCCAATGAGATAGGGCGCCCTGATGGGATGTTTGCCGAAACGCAAATGGCTGACGGTGCGGGCACCGCTTTTCTTGCTATCGTATACGAAGTAGCCCTGGCCATACATCTCGGTGTTTTCACCAATGATCTTGATGCTGTTTTTATTGGCGCCCACTGTGCCATCGGCACCCAGTCCAAAAAACAGGGCCTGCCGCCATTCGCTTTCATTCAGCGTGTAGCTGGCATCGTAGTCCAGGCTCAGGTGTGTTACATCGTCTTTAATGCCTACGGTAAAATGATGCCGCGGTTGTGGCTTTTCCATTTCATCGTATACGGCTTTCACCATGGCCGGTGTAAACTCTTTGCTGCTAAGGCCATAGCGGCCGGCTATCACTTTGGGTAATTGCGCCAGCTGGCCTTGCTGCAAGGCAGTCACCAGGCTGCTCATCACATCCTGCAGCATTGGCTCGCCTGCAGCGCCGGGTTCTTTGGTGCGGTCCAGCACTGCCAGTGTTTTTACGGTGGCCGGCAGAGCTTTCAAAAAGTAGTCAATAGCAAATGGGCGGAACAGCCGAATCTGCAGTACACCCGTTTTAGCACTGCCTGCATTCAGGGCAGCAGCGGTTTCGGCTACGGTTTCGCCAGCGCTACCCATGATGATGATAACATGTTCGGCATCGGCCGCACCACTGTACTGGTACAGCTGGTAGTGGCGGCCTGTATGTTTTGCAAACAGCTCCATCATATCAGCTACGATGCCGGGGGTTGCTTCGTAAAACTTGTTCACGGTTTCGCGGCCCTGGAAGTACACGTCGGGGTTTTGGGCCGTGCCGCGTATAAAAGGATTATCGGGGCTGAGTGCTCGCTGGCGGTGGGCAAATACCAACTCATCGGGCAGCATGCTGCGCATTACCTCATCAGGTATCAGTTCTATTTTGCTCACTTCATGGCTGGTACGAAAACCATCGAAGAAGTGAATAAACGGAATGCGGCTGCGCAGCGTAGCAGCTTGGGTAATCAGCGCAAAGTCGTGCGCCTCTTGTACCGATGCGCTGCTGAGCATGGCAAAGCCGGTGCTGCGGGCAGCCATCACATCCTGGTGGTCGCCAAAAATGGAAAGCCCCTGCGCAGCCAGTGAGCGGGCTGCTACATGGAACACAGCCGGCGTTAGTTCGCCTGCTATCTTGTACATATTGGGCAGCATCAGCATCAGCCCCTGCGAGGCAGTAAAAGTGGTGGTGAGAGATCCCGTTTGCAAGGCGCCGTGCACCGTGCCGGCGGCACCGCCTTCGCTTTGCATTTCTATTACCTCGGGCACATTGCCCCAAATATTGGGCTGGCCTTTAGCGGCCCATTCATCGGCCAGCTCGGCCATGTTGCTACTGGGGGTAATGGGGTAAATGGCACACACCTCGTTTACCCGGTAGGCCACATACGCAGCCGCTTCGTTGCCATCTATGGTGGCTATCATTTTATTGTTATTGGCCATGGCTGCTGCTGTTTACAGGTTCAGGAATCATTTCGATGGCATGGCAGGGGCACTGCTCGTAGCAGATACCGCAGCCGGTGCAGGCGTCGTAGTTAAACTGGTATCGCTTGCCCTTGCCCAGTTTTATGATGGCGTCTTCGGGGCAGGCGCCAAAGCAGCCGTCGCATTCAAAGCAGTTGCCACAGCTGAGGCAGCGCTTCGCTTCATACAGCGCTTCTTTTTCGTCAATGCCGGCTACTACTTCATCAAAACTGCGGACCGCTATCTGCGGTGCCAGCCGCGTTTGTTCTTGTTGTGGCGCATCGGTTTTAAACCACATATGCAGGCGCTTGTAGCCGGCTGTCAGTGGCTTGGCGGGCTTTTGGTAGGTTTCCTGCCGCAGCCAGGCGTCCATGTAGCGGGCCGCCTTTTTACCATTGCCAATAGCGATGGTGGTGCTGCGCTGTTCGCCGGGCAGCATATCGCCACCGGCAAATATGCCTGCGTAGCCGCTCATGCGTTCGGCATTGATGACGATGCCGCCATCTGGCTTGGTTTGTACACCCTCTAGTTGGCTATACAAAGTGCTGTCTACTTCTTGTCCCAGCGCTAGTATCAGTACATCTGCTTCCAGCACCATTTCTTCACCGGTAGGTACGGGCTTGCCTTTTTGCATTTCCATTACCTGCACTGTAAACTGGTTGCCTTCGGCCCGCTGTATGCTGCGCAAAAAGTTGACCTCCACGCCTTCAGCAATGGCGTCATCGGCTTCAAAATCGTAAGCGGGCATCAGCTTGCGATCGCCGGGGTAGAGCACGGTAGGTAGCAGGCCCATGCGTTTTACCACGCGGCTCAGGTACATGGCCAGCTTGCCGCCACCATAAATCATTACTCGCTGACCTAGGCGTGGCAGCGTATTGCTTTTAAACTGCTTTAAGAAGTCGACAGCTTGCAAGACCGGCACGGTTGGCTTGCCATCGTAACCGGGTAATTTGCCGGCATAGGCACCAATGGCCAGGTACACGGCATCAAAATGCCCCGCTTCTTTTACACTCAGCAGGTCCTGCACTTTAAAGTTGACATGCAGCCGAACGCCCATGTCCAGTATACGTTTGATCTCGGCCCGCAGTATTTCCTTCGGCAGGCGGTATTCAGGAATGCCCGCTTCCATCAGGCCACCGGGCTCGGCTGATGCTTCATATATTTCTACCTGGTGGCCCATGCGGGTCAGGTGATAGGCGGCCGATAGGCCACCGGGGCCGGCTCCTACTATCATCACCCGCTTGCCACTTGCTGCAGGCGGGTATTGGATGGCCCAGCTTTCGGCAATGGCCTTGTCGCCGATGTAGCGTTCTATGGCGTGTATATTGATCGTTTCATCTACGTGGTTGCGGTTGCAGCCTGTTTCGCAGGGCTTTACGCACACCCGGCCCATAATGGCCGGAAACGGATTGTCTTCCACGATCTTTTGAAAGGCGCCAAAAAAATCACCGGCTTGCGCCAGTGATAGCCATGCTTGTATGTTTTCACCCGCCGGACAAGCACTATTGCACGGCGGCATAAAATCCATATACAGCGGCCGCTGGCTGCGCAGGTGCCCCGTGCCGGCTGCATGCTGCAGCAGGTCTACGGGCTTCGTAATGTCTTGAAAGGAATTCGCCATAGCAGACCCATCGTCTTTTTGTATGGCACATACAGTGCCCCTGATGGAGCAGCCAAATTAGAAACCGCCTATACCGCAGATACTGATATTGGTCAGTTGGAAGTATGAAACAAATAAGGCGCAGCTATCACATCGCCCGGCTACTCCCAGTGGTTTTCAGGAATGGAGTCGAGAATATTGAGGTAGGAGAAATAGCGCTCCGGGCTGATGCTGCCAGCTTCGAGGGCCGCTTTTACGGCACAACCTGGCTCGTTGATGTGCAGGCAATTGTTGAACT
>CANHEC010000123.1 GCA_947459455.1 Chitinophagaceae bacterium | reverse complement strand
ATCCTCCACTGCCCTCCCCCCGCTGAATGCCCCGCAACGCTGTACAATGAATCCCGCACCACCTCCAAACCGCAGCTATCGCAATAAACCATCCCAAAAAAAACAACATCCAAATAGCACAGCCTTGGCCAAATCGGAGACTCTACGCGAAGAGCACCTATAACAACAAGCAAACGGAAATGCGACGTGTGTGAAGCGAGTACCAAAGAAAAAGACCCTCGCATTCGCGAAGGTCTTTTTCTTCTTGGTCGGGAAGACTGGATTCGAACCAGCGACCCCTTGCACCCCATACAAGTGCGCTACCGGGCTGCGCCACTTCCCGCTTTTCAAAGGGAGTGCAAAAATATACGGATCGACTATTGCTTCCAAACATAAATTAGCTGCAATAGGAGTGTGCTGCCAGCGTTCATTCAAGGGTAGCTACAGTGTATGAGAAAACCTTTTTTCGTTTTTTTTCTTTCAGTCATTTGCAGCAATGCGATTGCGCAACGCCTCGAGCTAGACTTGTTCGGCGGCATTAGCAACTATCAGGGCGATTTGCAGCCACGTTTTTTTACTTCACAAAATGCTAATCCGGGTGCCGCGGCTATTCTCAAGGTGGGCATTACCGAAAAGCTGTACTTGAGGGCAGGTTTCAGCTTTGGAAGTGTGGCAGCGTCGGACGCTACCAACAAGGCCAGCCTGCGAAGCCGCAACCTCAGTTTCAGGAGTGGTATCCAGGAGTTTGCAGCTGGCGTAGAGTATAGGCTGGCTGGTGCCGAGGCCCGGTTGTCGCCGTATCTGTTTGGCGGTGTTGGGGTGTTCCGATTCAATCCGTTCGCTTACGATCCTAACGATGCTTCGCGGGTATTCTTACAGCCCCTTCGCACCGAAGGGCAGGGATTGCCCCAGTACCCTTCTTTGCAGCCTTACCAGCTTACGCAGGTTTGCTTTCCGTTTGGCTTTGGTGTCAAATGGAACATCAACTGCAATCTGAACCTGGGCTTCGAATTCAGGCAAACTGCCACGCGGACCGATTACCTCGACGATGTGAGTGGCCGGTACGCCGACCCGCTGGCTTTATTGGCCGGGCCCGGCGGTCAGCGGGCGGTAGATTTTGCATGGCGTGGCGATGAACTCAACGGAGCCCCATATCCGCCTGCGGGCAGCCGTCGTGGCAACCCCGAACAAAATGATTGGTATTATTTCGCTGGCCTCACCGTGGGCCTGCGCATCCATGATTGTGAAACCGGGCGAATTAGCTTAGGAGGATTGCTGGGCGGCAGTGGCCGAAAGGGAAGGGTAGGATGCCCAACAAGATTCTGAAAAAAAGAAAAGGAGGCTAGAAAGCCTCCATTTTCAAAACCCTAAACCCTTAAACAGGTACGAATGTACAAACTCCATGCCAATTACTAATTCATTCCCGAATAATAAAATAAATTAAAAATTAAGTCCGGCCCGCCTGATGATCCCAAAGGCGGCATGGCCTAATTTCATCCCATCATGCAGGATCGTCGCATATCTCCCATTCGTTTGTATGTCAAGTATTTAAGTATTGCAGTCCTGGCTATCGTGAGCCTTGGTTGCAAAAGCCAGCCGGCTGCTATTGCCAACGCCGATAACAATAACACATTGCTGTGGGAGGTGTCGGGCAATGGGCTTGCGAAGCCGTCTTATGTGTTGGGTACCATGCATATTCTTTGTGCGCAGGATGCCAACTTATCGCCTCAGCTGCGCCAGGTGCTGGATGCCGTCGCACAAGTGTACCTCGAGGTAGACATGGATGACCTTGGGCAGATGTTCGGTTCCCTCAAGGCTATGGCCATGCGGGATGGGACCACCCTGAGCGACCTGCTCACGCCGGAAGAATACCAAAGGGTAGAGGCATTCTTCAATAAGAAGGGGCCGCTTCCTTTCAAAATGCTGGAGCGTTACAAGCCCATGCTGCTCTCAGCCATGGTAGTAGAACAGCAACTGCCCTGCGAAAAGGCCAACGGTGTAGAAATGATGCTGATGGCAGAAGCCACCAGCCGCAAGCAGGAGATCAAGGGCCTCGAAACCATGGAGTTTCAAGCCGGCCTGTTTGATAGCATTCCGTATAGCGTACAGGCAAAAGAGTTGCTGAAAGCCATTGACAGCATGGGAAATGAAAAAGCCAGCATCGATAGCCTGCTGCTGGCTTACCGGCAGCAGGATTTGGCACTCATCGAAAAGGTATCAATGATGGACGATGGTGCAGTTGGCGGCAACCTGGAATTGCTGCTGTACGGCCGCAACCGCAATTGGGCTGCCCAGTTTGGCCCCATTGCCCAGAAAATGCCAACGCTGTTTGCCGTAGGCGCCGCCCACCTGCCGGGTAGTCAGGGATTGTTGGATTTGCTTCGCAAGCAGGGCTACACTCTTCGCCCCCTTAAAAACGAAACCAACATCAAAACAAAATCCCTCTGACGCCGGTCAGAGGGATTTTGCGGTACAACTCTGGGCTTCACCCGTTGTTGTCAGGCTTTGCAGGTAAGCTTAGCCTACTTTTTCAAACGAGTTAAAGAAGAAGCTGCCTTCAATAGCGGCATTTTCATCACTGTCGCTGCCATGCACGGCGTTTTCGCCTACACTGCGGGCAAAGCGCTTGCGGATGGTGCCATCTTCTGCATTGGCAGGGTTGGTAGCACCTATCAGCTGCCTGAAGTCGGCCACAGCATTATCCTTTTCCAGAATGGCGGCGATGATGGGACCGCTGCTCATAAAATCAACCAGTTCGCCAAAAAACGGCCGCTCCTTATGGATGGCATAAAACTCACCGGCCTTCTCAGCACTCAGCCGGGTCAGCTTCATGGCTACTACTTTAAATCCTGCTTTGATGATCTGGTCCAGAATAGCACCGGCATGGCCATCGGCCATGGCATCGGGCTTAATCATGGTAAAAGTGCGGTTGCTCATTTGTGTAAATGTTTGGGGCGCAAAAGTACAGCGACTGGCCGGCCTGCCCAAGTATTGCTGGCCTCCTTGTCGTTAAAAACGCCGTTTACAGCAAAATGCCCTTCAAAAAGAGGTAGGCCACTGAAAAGTAAATCACCAATCCAGTCACATCTACCAGGGTGGCTACAAAAGGTGCCGAGCTTACAGCAGGGTCGGCCCCCAGCCGCTTCAGCAGCAGCGGCAGCATACTGCCGCTAAGGGTGCCCCACAGTACAATGCCCACCAGCGTAAAGCCTACCACCAGCCCTACCAGGTGGTAGTGCTCGCCATATACCGCCGGAAAAATAGAGTGCCAGGCTAGAATACGCACATAACCTACAATGCCCAGCACACCTCCCAGCAAAATGCCGCTGATGATTTCGCGGCGCAATATGCGCCACCAGTCGTCTATCCCGATATCGCCGGTGGCCAATGCCTGAATGATGAGGGTACTGGCCTGACTGCCGCTATTGCCACCACTGCTGATGATGAGTGGTATAAACATGGCCAGCACCACGGCCTTCTGGATCTCGTCTTCAAAATAGCCCATTACTGAGGCGGTCAGCATTTCGCCCAAAAACAAAATGATAAGCCAGCCCACCCGCTTGCGAAACAGCTTCAGCAGCGGTGTATCCAGATAGGGCTCATCCAGCGCCTCGGTACCCCCTATCTTTTGCATGTCCTCGCTAAACTCTTCAGTGGCCACCCACAAAATGTCGTCAATAGTCACAATGCCCAGCAGCTTGTCGGTTTTACTTACCACCGGCAGCGCCACGCGGTTGTTCATCTTAAATATCTCGCTGGCTATTTCCTGGTCATCATCGGCATGTAGCACTATCACCCGTTCATCCATCAGCTCGCTGATCTCTTTTTCGGGGTGGCTCAGTATAATGTCGCGTATCCTGATATCATCCACCAGCCGTCCTTCCTGGTCTATTACGTAGATCACATCAATCGTCTCGGAGTCTTTCCCAAACCGGCGGATGGTTTCTATGGCTTCGGCCACTGTATTGTGCTTGTACACCCATACATAGTCCGGCGTCATCAGGCGGCCCACGCTGTTTTCGGGGTAGCCCAGCAGGCTCAGGGTGGTTTTGCGTTCTTCGGGGTTCAGCAGCTTTATCAGCTCTCGTACCACACTGCTTGGCAGTTCTTCCAAAAAGTCGGTACGGTCGTCGGCACTCAGCTCATTCAGCAGTTCGGCCGTTTTAAAGGGCGGCAGCTCAGTAATGATGCGCTTTTGCTCCGCCAGGTCCAGTATTTTAAACACCCGTGCCGCCCGGTGTATCGATAGGCTGGCAATGATTTGCGCTTCGTACTCCGGGTATTCATAGATCAGCTCGGCCACATCGCTGATGTTCTGATCGTTCAGAAACTCAGCAATGGCCAGCTTGTCTTCGGTGGCTATCACTTCTTCCAGCTGTGCCGCCAGCGATAGTTGTTCTTCCAGTGAATCCTGCAGCTCCTCGGGCATGCTGCTAAGTTAGCCGCTCCCGCCTTTCGGCACACCGCCGCGGCCATGCGTCGTTGGGCAGCCAGCATTAATTAATGGTAACCGCCGCTGCCTGTTGCCAGATTTTTCGGTGGGGCCCATCGGCCGTTTATCGCTATTCAGCTGCTGTACGGGCTGCTTCGGGCTACGCTATCGCTCCGGTATGCCGCCAGGGCGGCACACTACCCCTGCGCATCCCGGGGCCGTCGGTGGATGTGCTGCTATTGGGCAAAGCACAACACCTGTTCAGGCCGGTAGTGCAGCGAACAAATCATGCAATTGAAAAGTGAAAAAACCGGGGCCTAAGGCGAGAAAGTTTTTGTGCACCCCTTTACAGTGCCAGCACCCGGCACCAATAGCCCTCAGGCCAGGCCTGCGGCGGCACGGTGCCGGCAGCAAACAGGCCATAGCAGGTACTGCCGCTGCCGCTCATGGCGGCATACACAGCGCCTTGTGCATACAACTGCTTCAGCAATTGCGCCACCGCCGGGTGGGCCGCCGCTACAGGCGCCTCAAAGTCGTTGATCACCTGCTGGCGCCACTCGGCCACCGGTAGCTGTACTAACTCGGCCAGCGAGCTGGCCGGCTGCGCAGGCTTAATTTGCCCAAAGGCCCAGCCTGTATTTACATGTATCCCGGGGTTCACCAGCACCAGTTCGTAGCCGCTCAGCTGCAGCGGCAGTGGCTCCATCAGTTCGCCACGGCCCCACGCAAAGCATGGCTGTGGATCTATAAAAAATGGGCAGTCGCTGCCCAGCTCCAGCGCCAGGTTCAGCAGCTGCTGGCGGGGCAGTGCCAGGCCAAACTGGTCATTCAGCAGGCGCAGCATGTAGGCGCCATCGGCGCTGCCGCCGCCCAGGCCGGCCCCCATGGGGATGGCCTTGTGCAGGTGCATGCACAGCGCCGGTATGGTATCGGGTGGTAGCTGCTGGCGCAGCAGCGCCAAGGCCCGCAGGCACAGGTTGTTTGCCGGGTCGCCTGCTATGGTCAGGCCGGTTTGGGTCCATTCGTCGGTGGGGCTGTGGCGGTTGGGCAGGGCCTCAAGAGCGTCGTGCACGGGCACGGGGTAAAACACCGTTTCCAGGTTGTGATAGCCGTCATCTCTACGGCTCACAATGCGCAATCCAATATTGATTTTACAACCCGGGAATACCAGCATGCCGTACAGTTGCGAAATGGGAGAGTAATCTGTGCTGTTACGCAAGGAGAGACACCATCGGGGTAGCTGACTTACTGTCCCTTGCGGCTATTGATTTCGTTCCGTATGGCGGCAGCTTTGATGTAGTCTTCCACCGCTACCATTTCTTCCAGCAGCTCTTGCAGTTGCTGCAGGCTCATGCTTCTGAAATCATCATCGCCACCGGTACTGGTAATGCCCACTGGTTCGGCCTCTTTCTCTTTGGTCTTGCGGCTTTTTTTGCCCGATCCACTGCCCGAGCCAGCGCCTTCTACGCTGAGGCTGGCCTCTTCTATAATGTGCTCGTAGGTATAAATGGGGCAGCCAAAGCGCACCGCCAGTGCCAGCGCATCGCTGGTGCGGCTGTCTATTTCAATGGTATCGGTAGGTGTATTGCACACCAGCTTCGAGTAAAAAATACCTTCCTGCAGGTCCGAAATCACAATCTCTTGCAGCTCTATGTTGAATGCCAGCATGAAGTTTTTCATGAGGTCGTGGGTGAGGGGGCGGCTGGGCTGTATGTGCTCCAGCACCACGGCAATGGCCTGCGCTTCAAAACCACCAATCACGATGGGAATGCGGCGGGTGCCGTTTACCTCGCCCAATACCACTGCATACGAATGCGTGTTGGTAATGCTGTGCGATAGCGCTACTATTTCCAGTTCAATCTTATGCATGCCCGGCAAAATTAACTGAAATGGGCATTCTATGGCAAGGCCGTTGCTGGTGTGGGCTGCCGGCCAGCACCGCTGTAGAAAAAAAACAACAGCCGTTCTGCCAGCAGAACGGCTGTTGTGGTATCGAAAGGAATACGCTGAAAGCGGCTGGATGCTTAGGCCAGTCCCTTCATCTTCTTCACGGCGGCGGTTAGCTTGGGCACCACGTCAAACGCGTCGCCTACAATGCCATAATCGGCCGCTTTGAAGAAAGGTGCTTCGGGGTCTTTGTTGATGACCACGATGGTTTTGCTACGGTTGACACCAGCCAGGTGCTGAATAGCGCCGCTGATGCCAATGGCAATGTACAGGTTGGGCGCAATGGCGCCACCCGTTTGTCCTACGTGCTCGTGGTGCGGACGCCAGTGCGCATCGGCTACAGGACGGCTGCAGGCAGTAGAAGCGCCCAGCGCAGTGGCAAGGTCTTCCAGTATGCCCCAGTGTTCAGGGCCCTTCAGGCCGCGGCCGCCACTTACTACCAATTCGGCTTCGCCCAGGGGCACGGTACCGGTTACTTTGTTCACTTCCAGCACCTTCAGCTTGCCAGCGGCAGCACCAGTGTTGGCGCTTACTACCTCGGCCGTACCGCTGCCAGCCTGTATGCCAAAGGCATTGGGGCTGAGCGAAATGATTTTGACAGCTGAATGCACGGCTACATTGGCGTAGGCCTT
>CANHEC010000122.1 GCA_947459455.1 Chitinophagaceae bacterium | reverse complement strand
GGCTTTACCGGCCAGCTGGATAGCCTGGTGCCCGACCTGATTGTGCACGACGAGATTTACGGCCGCGACCGGCTGAAGAAAGGCATGAAAAGCAAAAATCTCGGCGCTGTATCGGACGCCGGTGAGTGGCAAGCTCAGTTTTTGTGGTGGAATAGCGAAACGCAAAGCAACTGGCTGGATGGATGGATGCGCACCGCCGTATTGCTGCAAGACAAAGCACAACTGCAAAAAGCAGAACAACTGATCAACCGGCTGCTGGCTACGCAAGATGCCGATGGTTATCTCGGCATTTACGATCGGGAACTGCGCTACCGCTTTGATAATGAAAATGGCGAGCTATGGTCGAAAGCCACGCTGTACCGGGTGCTGCTGGGCTGGTATGAGTACAAAAAAGATGCCCGCATTTTAAACGCCGTGAAACGAGCCGTGGCCAATGTGATGCAGTCCTACCCCATCTACCGTTCGCATCCGTTTTATTCCACCAGCCCCAACGTGGGTGGCATCACACACGGTCTGGTGTTTACCGATGTGCTGGAGCACCTGCATCAGCTGACCGGCGATCGCCGCTATCTGGATTACTGTTTGTTTTTGTACCAGGATTTTTCGTTGCAAACCCTGCATGAAGATGCCCAACTAAAGAAACTGCTGGATGCCCAACTACCGCTGCAAGGGCATGGCGCCCACACCTACGAGCACCTGCGGACGGTGGTGGCAGCTTATTATGCATCAGGCAATCCTGCACTGAAAAAAGCCCTCGATCATTTTCTGCAAAAAATTGAAGCCGTCACCAGCCCTTCGGGTGGCCCGCTGGGCGATGAATTTATTGGCGGCAGAAAAGCCACGGCTGCTACCGGCTACGAATATTGCTCGCTGCACGAACTGATGGCCGGATGGAACAGCCTGCTGGCAAAAACGGCCAGCACCGGGTATGCCGACAAAGCCGAGCATCTCTTTTTCAATGCGGCCATGGGCAATACCCACCCCACCGAAAGCAGCATTTGCTACCTGAAGCAAGACAACGCCTTTTTCCTGACCGGCGGCAACAACGGCGATACCAGCGACCCACACCAAACCCGCTACCGCTACTCGCCGGTGCACCGCGAAGCAGCCGTGTGCTGCGTGCCCAATGCCGGCCGCATAGTACCCTACTACCTGCAGCACATGTGGCTAAAGGATGAAGCCGGCCTCACCGCTGCACTGCTGGGCCCCTGCGAACTCAGTACCCGCATCGGCAACACCGCCGTCAGCATTCGTGAAGTCACCAACTATCCGTTCGATCATCAGTTTCAATTTGTGGTAAGCCCCCGGGCACCTGTGCGGTTTGCGCTGCGCATTCGCAAGCCAGGCTGGGCTACCTCGGTGCAGGCCTCGCATCCCTACCGCGAACAAGATGGCTATCTGGTGTTTGAAAAGCAGTGGTCGCAAACCAGCACACTTGCCATCAGCTTTGGCAGCAGCCTGCAGGTAAAAACTACCGGCAACCAGGAAGTATATTTTCAAAGCGGTGCCCTGGTGCTGTGCAGCGAAATAGCCGGCCGGCAAACCATCACCAAATCATTTGGCCGCACAGGCCTGCACGAATCGGTGTATACGCCCCTGGCACCTGCCGTATGGCTGTATGCCGGCAGCCAGCCTACCGCCCTGCCTGGCAGCCCCCACCGCTACCGCATCGCACTGCTCAATAAGGCCACGGGCCAGCCCGAAGAACGCACCCTGGTGCCCATGGCCAAAACCATTTTGCGGCAGGTGAGCTTTGCCACACAGTAAGGCAGTTGTACGCCTGCGTCCATAGGCCGATGGCAGAATGGCCTACTTTCGGAGGCATGTTTCCTCCCTCTTTTTACCAGCACCTGCAGCAGGTGAACCATACCGGTATGCGGGCCGGCACACAGCGACAACATTTTACACCCATTTGGGTGGTGCAGGTAGGCGGGCGGGTATTTGCCCGCAGTTGGACCAAAAGCGAAACCGGCTGGTATGCCACCCTGCTGCAAACCGGCACCGGCCATTTGCAGTATGGCGATCACATCATCGCTATTACTGCCCGGCGCCTGCCGCCCGATGACGCCCTGCATGCAGCCATCAACGAAGCCTACCTCACCCGCTATAACTCGCCAGAAAATATTCCGTACGCACAAGGCATAGCACAGGCCGACTACGCCCACTACACGCTGGAACTGGAACCAGCCTGATGCTAGCTGCAGCAGCTTTCAGAATGACCTGATTGCGAGCCTGACGAGTTGGGTTTTATGATGGTAAATGCTGAACAGCAAGTTGGCTGCATCAAATAGCTGCCTGCCCCCCTGAAGCTGCACAGGACGCCTGGTAGCCTTTCCATGTCATATCAAAATGTCGGTATATATTTATCGCCTTACTATCCATTTCAAATACTATGCGAATACTACTTTTTTGCCTGCTGCTTGTGGCGCAGCAAGCTACTGCACAGTCGGGCATTAGTTTTTTTCAGGCAAGCTGGGAGCAAACCCTGGCCAAAGCCCGGGCCGAAAACAAACTCATTTTCATGGATGCCTATGCCACCTGGTGTGGCCCTTGCAAATACATGAGTGCGAACACCTTTACCGACGCCAGTGTCGGCGCCTTCTTCAACAAAAACTTCATCAACACCAAAATAGACATGGAGAAGGGCGAGGGTATACAGCTATCGATCCGCTATGGCGTAGCGGCTTACCCCACGCTGCTGTTTATAGACGGCAATGGCAAGCTGGTACACAAAATAGTGGGCGCTCAGGAAGCGGCAGAGTTTTTGGAAACAGGCCGCAACGCCCTGGACCCGAATAAGCAGGTGTACACCCTGATGGAAAAATTTGAGAAGCAGACCTTGAATGCTACCCAGCTGACGGAACTTATAAAAGCAACCAAAGCGCTGGGCGAGCCATCGGAAAAATATGTGATGGCCTACCTGAAGCAAAACAAGAACTGGATGGAAGCTGGTACCCTCCGATTCATGTTTGAAAATATTAGTCCGGCGTATTTCGAAGCCTTTAGCTACCTGACAAACAACGAAGCCAAAATAAAGCAACTGCTGGGGGCAGCCGAAGTGGACGAATACTTCGAAAAAATGATTTCCGACTATGCCAAAGAAAAGGCCAATGAAGAATCCGACACCGAAAAAGCGGTGGCACTTTTCAAGCAGGTGTGTACAGCGCTGCGGCCCACCATGACCAATGCGCAAATCCAGATACTGCAGTACGGCGTGATGAGGGCCAATGAGGAAGGCAACAAATTGCTGCGCAACAAGTACCTGCTGCCCCTGATGGACGCCATGATACCCGCCATGGATTGGAGTAATATAAACTCGCTGGCCTGGAGTGTGTACGAATTACTGGAATCGAACAGTACCGTGGACGAAACAGACCGCGAATTGCTGAATGCTGCCGTTCAGTGGTCGCTGAAATCAATCAGCCTTGAAAGCAACTTTTTTAACAACGATACGCAGGCACACCTGTACTACAAACTGGGCGATAAAAAGAACGCCAGGAAATACGCCAACATGGCGGTGAAACTGGGCAAGCAAGCCGGCGAAGACGTGAGCGTCACAGAGGCACTGCTTCAAAAACTGTAACCAGCTCTATTGAGATACTTTAGAGAAACGGTCCGGCCACGCCGGGCCGTTTTTTTTGCCGGCATACTGGCAAGCGGTGAACAAACGCCGGCCAACGTAACCTACATCACAAACAGGCAGCGAAGCGAGTGCGAAGTTTGACGCATGGAAACAAGCCTGCAACAACATTGGGAAACCGTGTACCAGACCAAAACGCCACAGCAAGTGAGTTGGACGGAAGAGGTGCCCGCCCAATCGCTGGCGATGATACAAGCCTTGCAGCTGCCCAAAGATGCTGCCATCGCCGACATCGACGGGGGCGATAGCAAACTGGTGGATCACCTGCTGGCACTGGGCTACAGCAACCTGACGGTGGTCGATATTTCGGCGGCGGCGCTGGAGCGGGCCAAGGCCCGCCTGGGTGCAGCGGCCAATCAGGTACACTGGGTGGTGAGCAATGTGCTGGACTACCAGCCAGCCCAGCCGCTGGCCCTTTGGCACGATCGGGCAGCGTTTCATTTTCTAACCGATCCTGCCGATGTGCAGCGCTACCTGCAGGTGTTGCAGCAGGCGGTGCAGGGGCATGTCATCATAGCTGCCTTTAGCACCGATGGGCCTGCCAAATGCAGTGGCCTGCCTGTGCAGCAGTACCACGAAGGTGCCTTGTGCCAACTGCTATCGCCGGTATTCGACAAGCTGTCGTGCGACCAGGTAACACACGTAACGCCTTCGGCTGCCCGACAGGCTTTTTTGTACTGCGGCTTTCGCAAGCGGGTGTAGGCACTACCACCCCTTCATGTGATAAGCAGGTACCGGTGGGCCAGATAGATTTGTGTTTTTACGCCAACCTGTACCCACCATGGATACTACCCTTTTGCACCTGCAGCGGCAGGTGCGCCAGCTTCGAACCTTGCTTTGGCTGTGCCTGAGCGGCCTTGCGGTATTGGCCAGTTTGTTTGCCCTGTATTGGCAGCAGCAGGGCCAGCTCATTCGTACCCGCGGCATCGCCATAGCCGATAGCAGTGGCCGCGACCGCATACTGATAGGAGCACCGCTACCGGCCAGCCCCCACCGGGTACGGCTGGATAGCGCCCTGGTACGCCAGCACTGGGCACGCCTGGGTGCCGATAGCAACGAGTACATGCAGTGGTACCGCGACTACCGCCACAGTGCCAATGGCCTGCTGGTGATGAATGCTGAGGGCTTTGACAAAGTGCTGCTGGGCGACCAGCTGCCCGACCCCAACACCGGCCGGCGCCTGTACGAGCCTACCGGCCTGCTGTGGAATGATGACCGCGGCTTCGAACGTGGTGGACTGGGCACCAACAAAACCGCTGATGGGCAGTACCGCACGGTGCTGGGGCTGGATGACGCCGATGGCGAAGCACTGCACCTGTTTACGCTGGAAGATGGCAGCAAAGCGCTGCGCATAGCGGGCAGCCGCGGCTACCTGTTGGTAGGCCTTTCGGCCAAAAAATCGGGGCTGCTGCAAACGGATACGGCCTTTGCCGGCCTGCGCTACTTTAGCCCACAAGGGAAGCTACTTTGGCAGCAGTCGGTACCGCTGCAATAAGATGCCGAACGTCGCCAAATTTCGCTTCAGAACATAGCGGGACTGCTACGAGGCACAACTCCGATCAGCCTAATCGTTACGCTTTGATTTGCTTCCAGCGTTTGAAGCTTTCGGTCTGTTCGAAAAGTACTCTAGCCCGCTCCAAACGACTTAGATTATCATCATAAAAAATACGACCATTCTTACGTACACTACTCAATAGTTCACTTAGTAAGGATGTATAATTATCAATTATTTGAAAAAAATCTTCTCCAATGTTTAATACAACCAAATCTCTGAAATACTGACAGTCTTGACTCTTTATTAGATTTGAGGACAACAAACCCTGAACCATCTTTATTTGACTATTTAAAGAGCTTAAGAGTAGAACAACATTAAACGCGTCGGATGTAAAATTCGGACACTCTTCTTCATAAAGCAAAATCAACTGCATCGAATTAGTCGGCACTGTCGATATTTTCATTTTAATACCTATACACCGTGAGTTCAGTTCATGTAAAGCTTCTGCCCCCTTTCGCAGATCTCCGTTGATTTGCTCTATCGCAAATGCTTCCAGTGTGGCATCCATCTTTCGCATCACGTGCATTACGGAGTCGCTAATTTTGGATAACCGTTGCTCATACTCTGCTTGTCGCAACTCAGACTCCTGGATCTTCAGCTGCTTTCTTTGAATAAAAAACGTAATCACAAGCACCAGAAATGCCAAACTTGAGAACAATGCATTTAGTGCTCCAAAAGAATCACCAAATTGACCGGCAGTTTGCCAATTCTTGAATTTGAAGTGAGCTAAAAACGGGTATACGGACCACACCACCAATACAAGAAAAGCCACTGACACCTGGAATAGGATAGGTATGAGAGACCCGCGGAAAATCGCCAAACATTTTCTAAGGAAATTCATTGAAACTTCTATTGTGAAACTCAGACGAAAGAGGTGAAATTACTTGTGTATCCTGATCAATTTTGTGGTACGAATTCAGATTACTAAAACTACGCTTGAATACCATTCAGCACGCAACAAAACAATTAGAATTCAGGAATAGGGGCAGCTTTTGTTATTTATGAAGGTGCATACCATTAATTAAAAACACACCTGTTTGGTAAACAAAAAGAAATGGGCAGCGTTTGGCAACGTTAAATCGTTTGGCAAATGAAAAGGCACCAATGGGCCATTACGGTGGCCACCATATACCTGGTAGTGTACACTTTGCTGTTTGAAACAGGCGCCAGCCTGCTGCTGTTGTCTACGTTGTTTGCCCTGTCGCCGGTGGTGCTGGTGTGGATGGTATACAGCATTCTGCGCTTTGCGCCGCACACCGGCCGCACCCTGAAAGAGGGCGAAGAATATGGCTATGCCGACCGGCGCACAGAAGACCTGAAAACTTTTTGACCAGCCGGCCCACTACGGCAGCAGCCGATACTGGCGAGCCTGCTTGAGTAGCATGGGTGTATTGTTGGCTTTCAATTTTTGCAGCAGGTTTTTGCGATGCGTTTCTACCGTGTAGTGGCTGATGCTGAGCTGCTCAGCTATCTGGGGGCCGCTCAGGCCATCGGCCAATAGCTGCAGTATCTCCTGTTCGCGGCGGGTAAGCAGGGGCACCGAGGCTACTGCACTGCTGGTGCTGCGAAACTGCTGCAACAGGGTTTGGCTGGCCGCCTTGCTGAGGTATACCCGGCCTGCCAGCACGGTATCAATGGCTTCGAGCAGTTCGTCGCGGTCCATATTTTTCAGCAAATAGCCATGGCCGCCCTTGTGCAAAAACTGGGCAATAATGCCCGCTTCATTGGTGCTGGTAAGGCCAATGATTTTAACTGCAGGATGCTGCGCTGCCAACTGCTGGCACCAGTACAGTCCATCTTCGTCGGGCAGGCT
>CANHEC010000121.1 GCA_947459455.1 Chitinophagaceae bacterium | reverse complement strand
TGCAGCTCAGCGGTTTCCTCCCCGGGCTTGAGCTTTACGGTTTGCCCATCGTCGGAATAATAATCGTAGATGAAATAGACGGCTGTCAGCAGTACAATGCTCAGGGCCAGCCAAAAAAATCGTCGCATGCGGCTAAATGAGGCTGGCTGCACCAGCCCGACCGCAAGTTAAGGCCACCAAAACAGGCCGGCACTATCCGTTCAGCGAAAAGAGGCTCCCTACAAAAGCTTGTTTGTCAAACACCAGCAGGTCTTCCATTTTTTCGCCCACCCCTATGTAGCGCACCGGTATTTGCATTTGGTGGCTAATGGCCAGCACTACCCCACCCTTGGCAGTACCGTCCAGCTTGGTAATGGCCAGCCCGGTTACCTCGGTAGCGGCAGTAAAATGCTTGGCTTGCTCCAGTGCATTTTGGCCGGTACTGCCATCCAGCACCAGCAGCACTTCGTGTGGGGCATCGGGCAGCTGCTTCTTTATCACCCGCTTTATTTTCGACAGCTCTTCCATCAGGTGGGCCTTGTTGTGCAGGCGCCCTGCCGTGTCTATAATGATGATATCGGCGCCACGGGCGATGCCGCTTTGTACGGTGTCAAACGCTACCGAAGCAGGATCGCTGCCCATCGGTTGTTTTACGATGGGTACCCCTACCCGGTCGCTCCAAATGGTCAGCTGGTCTACCGCTGCCGCCCTAAAGGTATCGGCCGCACCCAGCAGCACGCTTTTGCCCGCCAGCTTAAACTGGTGTGCCAGTTTGCCAATGGTGGTGGTTTTGCCCACGCCATTTACCCCTATTACCAGCAGCACGTAGGGCTTGGGCATACCCTGCAGGCCAAAATCGGCCGCCAGCGTAGAAGGCGCATCGACCAGGATGCCCGCCATCTCTTCCTGCATAATACGGTTGAGATCTGCCGTACCCAGGTATTTATCTTTTTTCACCCGGGCACCTATGCGGTCTATCAGGGCCACGGTGGTTTCTATGCCTACGTCAGAGCTTACCAACGCTTCTTCCAGGTTGTCGAGCACTTCATCATCAATGGTACTTTTGCCGGCTACCGCTTTGCTGATACGGGTAAGAAAACTTTCCTTGGTTTTTTCCAGTCCCTGGTCCAGTACCTGTTTTTCCTTTTTGCCAAACAGCTTATCAAAGAATCCCATAACGAGGCATTAGAAAGTTGGAGTAAAAATGGCCGTAGCTACCCCGGCACCAACCGCCGGGATGCCACCAACAAAAAAGAGCCATCAAACCCGGTGGGATGACGGCTCGAATATGATACAAGCGAAGGTCGATTACTTTTCGGCCAGAAAATCCTTCACCTTGTCTTTGTGAACGATTACTTCTTTGAAAGTATAGGCACCGGTCTTGGGGCTGCGAACGGCCTTGATTACCTTGGTCCAGTTCTTGGCTTCGGCTGCTGCCTTAGCATCTTTTACTTTCGCGTTTTTTGAAGCTGCTTTTGCCATGGTATGAATATTTTGAAACTTGTGTTGACTGTGAGCACCTGCCAGCAGAGAGCTGCGTGTAGTTATTTGCCGCAGGGCAAATCAGACCCGCACTTCCTTACTTGATTTCTTTGTGTACAGTCACCTTCTTCAGGATGTCGTTGTACTTTTTCAGTTCAAGACGCTCAGGCGTGTTTTTCTTGTTTTTTACCGTAATGTAACGGCTGGTGCCGGGCTGGCCACTGTGTTTATGCTCTGTGCACTCCAGGATTACCTGTACCCGGTTGCCTTTGCTTTTCTTTGCCATATACTTCGTTCGATTATTTCAGTTGAGGAAGGGGAAAATGCCTTGCTGCTGATCAGATGGCTACACCCTGCTGGCGCAGTTCCTTCACCACGGTGTACAAGCCACGCTTGTTGATGGTGCGGATCGAATCGGCGGTCAGCTTCAGGGTAATCCACTTGTTCTCTTCGGCCAGGAAGAAACGCTTCACCTGCAAATTGGGGTTGAAGCGGCGCTTGGTCTTAATGTTAGAGTGGCTAACATGGTGACCGGTCATTGGCTTTCTACCTGTTACCTGACATACTCTTGCCATGATCTAAAAATTTTTCGGACGGCAAAGGTGCGGCTTTGGCAGTATTCAACAAAATGAATTTTGCGCTTTTCCACAAAAAAAGCCAGCCAACCCTGCAAAGAAAGCTCCTTTGATGCCCCGAGGAGCCCATCTCACCCCATTTTTGGGCCCGGGCCGGCTTGTCGGGGCCATTTATTTACCCTATCATTGCCGGCACAAACTATTTCCTATTTCACAGCATCCGCACATATCGTTTTTGCGCTGTAATCTCGATTTTCTCGATCACCCCGTGCAGGGTTGATGCTGTCCCCCCCTTCCGTTTTCTTTTTCAGCTTCTGAGCCAGTCTGCGGCCAGCCGCCTGTGTACCACCGTAGTGGCAGCCAGCCGTCCGGCTCACCCAGCTGTTCGTCAATCGCCTATTTTTCAACCTGTTAGCATCCGTTTTTTTATGCATACTACCACGGCCCTATCGGCCAAAACCCAATACTATCTCGACCTTGAACAGGCCCATGGCGCCCACAACTACCACCCGCTGCCGGTAGTGCTGCAGCGGGGCGAGGGCGTATACCTGTGGGATGTAGATGGCCAGCGCTACTACGATTTTCTGAGCGGCTACTCGGCCGTCAATCAGGGCCACTGCCACCCCCGCATTGTAGGCGCCCTTACCCGGCAGGCGCAGCAGCTTACGCTTACCAGCCGGGCTTTTCACAGCAATCTGCTGGGCGAATACGAGCAATACATTACCCGCTATTTTGGCTACGATAAGGTGCTGCCCATGAATACCGGCGTAGAAGGCGGCGAAACGGCCATCAAACTGGCCCGCCGCTGGGGCTATGTCAAAAAAGGCATTCCAGAAAACAAGGCCCGCATCGTATTTGCCAAAGGCAATTTCTGGGGCCGCACCCTGGCCGCCATCAGCAGCAGTACCGACCCCAGCAGCTACCACCAGTTTGGCCCTTACATGCCCGGTTTCGACCTGGTAGAGTACAACGACCTGGCCGACCTGGAACGAGCCCTGCAGCACCCCGACGTAGCCGCCTTTATGGTAGAGCCTATACAGGGCGAAGCCGGCGTAGTGGTACCGCACGATGGCTACCTGCAAGGCGTACGCCAGCTGTGTACCCACTACAATGTGCTGTTTATAGCCGACGAAATTCAAACCGGCCTGTGCCGCACCGGCCGCCTGCTGGCCTGCGATCACGAGCATGTACGCCCCGATATGCTGGTGCTGGGCAAGGCCCTCAGCGGCGGACTACTGCCCGTCAGCGCCGTACTGGCCGATGATTTCATCATGATGAACATTCACCCCGGCGAGCATGGCAGCACCTACGGCGGCAACCCGCTGGCCTGCGCCGTAGCCATGGAGGCCCTGCAGGTACTGCAAGACGAGCACATGGCCGCCAATGCCGACGCCATGGGCCAACTGCTGCGCCAGCAGCTGGCCGATCTGCAGTCGCCCTACATCGGTACCATCCGCGGCAGGGGCCTGCTCAATGCCATCGTCATCAAGCACCCCAACCCCGAAGCTGCCTGGGACCTCTGCCTGGCCCTGAAGGACCGCGGCCTGCTGGCCAAACCCACCCATGGAGATAAAATCAGGTTTGCGCCGCCGCTCAGTATCACCGCCGATCAAATCACCGAATGTGTAGGCATCATCGCTTCGGCACTGGCCACCCTTGATGAACTGGCATGAGTACCAATATCCAAGTACGCCCGGCTACCGCGGCCGATGCCACTGCCCTCCGCTCCTTTGCCGAGCACTGCTTTCGGCATGCCTACGCCGCCGATAATACACCCGAAAACATGGAGGCCTATTGCCTCCATGCTTTTTCGGAACAGCAAATAGCCGCCGAACTGGCCCACCCCGGCATAACTGTACTGCTGGCCGAGTGGCAGGGCCAATGGGTAGGCTATACCAAGCTGGAGGCGCTGGCCCCCGCCATGCCGCTGCCGGTGCAGCACCCGCTGAATATTGGGCGACTGTACGTGGCCCCGCAGTACCAGCGGATGGGCATTGGCCGCCTGCTGCTCAGCCATGCGGTGGCATGGGCGCAGCAGCATGAGCACGACTACCTGTGGCTGAGTGTATGGCAGCAAAATCCCGGCGCCATTGCTTTTTACGAGCAAAATGGCTTGCAAATCATTGGCACCGACACCTTTCAATTGGGCGACGATCTGCAGCTGGATTACCTCATGGGCATGCCCATCCTACCCGACCAACCAACCACCTGATTTTTTTGGGGCCCTCGGCTTGTCTGCATGGCCGGGCAGCTGTTCCCGCTGTCGTCACTACTCCTCCCCCGCATGTGCGGGGTGCGGGGTAGTGTACTCCATCGGGCGGCCCTTCGGCAGTAGTGCAGTGCCGGGCTGCTCCCCCAAACACCCATCACCAGTCACCTCTTTTATGCCCCCATCGCATCCTCAGCATCCAGCCGGGCGGTCAGCGTGCCCAGTATGTGCACATTGGCCCGCCGCACCGCCGCCGACTGCTTGGCCAGCCACAGCTGCTCACGGGCATGGCGGGCTGCCTGCTCTACATCCAGCACCGGTGCCGGATAGGACTCGCCCAGCCGCAAATCGTATTCCCGCTGCTCAAACACATTCAGCTGCCAGGGCTGGTGGATCAAAGGCGCCGGCACTTGAGCCAGTTCGGGCACCCATTGGCGTATAAAGGCACCATCCGCATCGTGATCAAGGCCCTGCTTTACCGGATTGTAAATACGAATGGTATTGATGCCGGTGACGCCGGCCTGCATCTGAAATTGCGGGTAATGGATGCCGGGCTCATAATCGAGAAACTGGCGGGCCAGCCAATGCGCCCCGGCCTGCCAGGGCTGCCAGCCGTGGTGGGTAAGGAAACTGACCAGCATGGCTCGCATCCTGAAGTTGAGATAGCCGGTGGCCACCACGCAGCGCATGCAGGCATCTACCAGCGGTATGCCGGTGCGTCCTTGCTGCCAGGCCTCCACTAAGGCTGCATCGGTGTGCTGCCGCAGTTGGTTGAAGCCGGCATTGGTGTTTTCCCACTCCAGCGAGGGCCGCGTTTCCAGCTTTTGAATAAAATGGGCATGCCACACCAGCCGCTGGGCAAAAAACCGCAGCGGCTTTTTCATGGCTGGCGCTTGTGCTATCTGTTGCTGCGTGGCCTGCCACACTTCCCGCACACTCAGGCAGCCGTAGGCCAGGTAGGGCGATAGTCGGCTGCAGCCCGTGCGGGCCAGCAGCGGCTTGGAAATGTGGCGCTGGTAATGCTGCCCGCGGTGCTGCAAAAAGCTGTGAAGGTATTGGCGGCCAGCACTGCTACCGCCGGGCTGCATAGCTGCCGCAGCTGGCGACGCGTTGGGCATCAATTGTGCCCAATGCTGGACCAGCGGCCCCTCGGGCGGCAGGCTGGCCCAGGTTGCCTGCTCCCACGCCGGCTGGCTCAGGGGTTCGTGCAGGTATTGCATCCACTGCTGCTGCCAGTGCTGGCGGTGGCGCAGTCCCCGCTGCACGCCGCGGTCGGCCCACTCATGCCAGGGTATACCCTGCTGCCGGCACCAGCGGCCCACCGCTTTGTCGCGTTCATAGGTCAGGGCATTGCCCGTTTCCTGGTGGCTGTGCAGTGTTTTGATGTCGTATTGCTGCTGCAGCCATTGCAGCATTTGCGGCATACTGCCCTGCAGCACCAGCAAGGGTATAGCGGGTTGCTGCTGCCGCATGGCTTGCAGGCTTTGCCACACAAAGCGCCAGTGCCGCACATCGGCATCGGGTGCCTGCAGCAGCGCTGGCTCGAATACATACAGCGGCAGCACCGGCAAGCCGGTATCAACGGCCGCCTGCAGTGGCGCATGATCGTGCCACCGCAGGTCGCGTTTGTACCACACTACTACCACTGCCTGCCGCATGCTGGCATCAACAATGACCGGCACAATTGGTTCGTAGCGCCGCTGCAAGACACCTAAACTTCACCCACGCCCAATAGCCAAATGCCCCATCTTTGCGGCCGGTGATTCAATACTTTAAAAATCAGGACAAAAGCACGGTAGAAATACAGACGCCTGAGCCAGGTGCCTGGGTAAATGTGCTGCCCCCACTGAAGCAGGAAGAGTTTGAAGAACTGGCCGACAAACTGGACATTCCGCTCGACTTTTTGACCGACTCGCTGGACATAGACGAACGGAGCCGCTACGAAATAGACGACAGCGTAAAGCTGATTGTACTGAAGACGCCGGCCGAAAACCATTCGTTCAACGACAGCGATGCGTTTTACATCACCATTCCCATTGTCATCATTCTCACCCACCAGCAGATTATCACGGTAAATAGTTTTGAAAACGGCGCCAT
The DNA here is from genome assembly GCA_947459455.1 of Chitinophagaceae bacterium. Classification (GTDB taxonomy): domain Bacteria; phylum Bacteroidota; class Bacteroidia; order Chitinophagales; family Chitinophagaceae; genus Phnomibacter. The sequence continues at coordinate 679 of CANHEC010000121.1, read as the reverse complement.
TCGCAAATTCTTCAATACGTTTCAGAACCGCAAGCCCGACAACCGAAAGCTGATGGTGTTGAAGGTGTTTGAAAAAGTGGTAGTAAACTACCTCGATTTTCTAAAAGAGATCAACCACCGGCGCAACCAACTGGAGCAAAAGCTATACGATAGCAACAGCAACGAAGACCTGCTGGAGCTGGTGCGCATACAAAAGAGCCTGGTATACTTTGTAACGGCGCTGCGCAGCAATGAGCTGCTGCTGATGAAGCTGGAACGTACCAATGCCCTGCAGCTGAACGAAGAAGAAAACGACTACCTGAATGACCTGATTGTAGACAACAGTCAGGCGTTGGAAATGGCCAATATTTACACCAACATTTTGAGCAGCACGCTGGATGCCTACGCCAGCATCATCAGCAACAACCAGAGTGTGGTACTGAAGCGCCTGACCTATGTGACTATCGCGTTGCAAATACCGGTATTGGTGGCCAGCATCTACGGCATGAATGTGCCACTGCCGGGTCAGCATTCACCCTATGCGTTCTACCTGCCTATTCTTATATCCATTTCGCTGGGCTTGTGGCTGGCCTGGTACTACGTACGCAAACGACTACAGAAATGAACCGATTCAGCCTGCGGGTGTACGGCATACTGCAAGATGGGCAGCAACGCATACTGTTAAGCGACGAATACATCA
>CANHEC010000120.1 GCA_947459455.1 Chitinophagaceae bacterium | reverse complement strand
TGCCCAGCAGCAGGCCCATCAGGAGAAGCTTTTTCATGAATTGTTTTTAAAAGAAGTGTGCTAAAAGCGGGGATTGGGAGCGGGACTGGCCGTGCGGCTACGCTGGCCGCCAAGACCAACAGTGAGCGCCCCGCCCAACCCAAACTGTACCAGACTACTGTAAGTGCTGAGGCCTACGCCTGTGCCCCCGGTACCAAAGTAAAATCCACCTCCCACGCCGCCTACAATGGAGTGCAATTGAGCATATACTTTCAAGCCAATGTTTTCAGACAACATAAACCTGCCACCACCGCGAACGGCATACGCAAAGCGGATGTCGGTGTTTTGATTTTTGGTACGGTTGTTCATCCAGCCCATGCCAATGCTGGCACCACCAAACGCCATGGCCTTGCGCTGGCGCCCAAAGTAGTTGTTGCCACCAAGCATCACGTAGTTGCCATACACCTCATCGTTGGTTCGGCGCCAGCTGTTGTTGAAAAATGCCCAACCTTCCATGGTGCTGGCCATACCCTGATAGCTGAGCTCAATGGTGCGTTCGCTATAGGCATTCGACCGATGTGGCAGCGATACTTCCACGGAGCCGCCAAAATGAGCGTTGCCCTTGATCGTGCCGGCAAATTGACTGACCGTAAAGCTTTCGGCGAATGTGTAGCCGCCAAAACCATTTAAGTACACCCTGGATTGTGCCTGTAGCAGCAGCGGCACCAGCAGCGTCCATAGCAGCAGCGCCATTGTTCTGTTCTTTTTCATGTGTTAGTTCAGTTTTTTTTGGCTTCCTAGTGCCCGTATTTGCAGGTGGGCAGGCCGGCACCCGAGTAAGCATCGGTGTGCTGGTGACGAGCAATTTACTACTTTGCCCCGAAGGATTTACCGCCTGGCAACTTCTTATTGAAGCCGAGCCAGCCTCACGGGCAGGGGCGGTGGTTTCTTCGAATAATCACATCTACTATGAAAAGTGCAATGCAAAACAAACGATGGTGGGGCCTGTTGGCACTACTGGTAGCGCAGCTGGCGGTAGCCCAAACGGGCACCCCGGTCGATCTGTCTGTTCATTTCAAGAATCTGAAAGCCCGCAGCATTGGTCCTGCCGGCATGAGTGGCCGCGTCACCGCCATTGATGCGGTGCATAGCAATCCCGACATCATTTACATAGGTGCAGCCAGCGGCGGCGTATGGAAAACCACCAACGGCGGCGCCAGCTGGACACCCGTGTTCGACGAGCAGCCTACGCAAAATATTGGTGCGCTGGCCATTCAGCAAAGCAATCCCAACGTGGTATGGGCCGGCACCGGCGAGGGCAACCCCCGCAACAGCGTGAACCTGGGCGAGGGCATTTACAAGAGCCTCGACGGTGGCCGTAGCTGGAAGCTGATGGGCCTTGAGAAAACGCGGAACATCCATCGCATCCTCATCGATCCTACCGATCCCAACACGGTGTACGTGGGTGCCATTGGCAATCCGTTTTCGCCACACCCCGAGCGGGGCGTGTACAAAACCACCGATGGTGGCGATACCTGGAAGCAAATACTGCGCACCAATGATACCAGCGGTGTAGCAGATATGGTCATCGATCCATCGAACCCCAATAAACTGCTGGTATGCATGTGGCAGCACCAGCGTACGCCGTGGAGCTTTACCAGCGGCGGACCCGGCAGCGGCTTTTACATGACCTGGGATGGCGGTAAAAACTGGAAGAAACTCGGCAGGGCAGAAGGCCTGCCTGATACCACCGGTCGTATCGGCATTGCCATTGCCCCCAGCGATCCGGATGTGATATACGCCATGGTAGAAGCCACGAAAAATGGCCTGTACCGCAGCGAAGATGGTGGCATGAAGTGGACGCTGGTAAACAGCGATCCGCAGTGGGTGACCAACCGGCCCTTCTATTTTCAGGACATCATGGTAGATCCGCAAAATGAAAACCGCCTGTACAACATTTACCAGATGATAGCGCAGAGCGATGATGGTGGCCGCAACTTCCGCATCATCATCCCGTACAGCGGTGTGCACCCCGATCACCATGCCTGGTGGATTCATCCCAAAGATCCTTCGTTTATCATCAATGGCAACGATGGCGGCATTGCCATCAGCCGCGACCGCGGCCGCAGCTGGCAGTTCGATGAAAAACTGCCGCTGGGACAGTTTTACCACGTCAACGTGGACAATGAAATACCCTACAACATCATGGGTGGCCTGCAGGACAATGGCAGCTGGCATGGTCCGGCCTATGTGTGGGCCGAAGGCGGCATTCGCAACAGCTACTGGAAAGGCGTAGGCGGTGGCGATGGCTTTGATGTAATACCCGACCCCAGCGATAACAAGTGGGTGTATAGCATGAGTCAGGGTGGCTCGCTGGGCCGTCGCCACGTGCACACCGGCGAGGAGTGGAGCATTCGCCCTCCATCGCCCGATGCACAGGTGCGCCTGCGCTTCAACTGGAATGCCGCTTTCGGGCAAGATCCTTTTGACGTCAATACCATTTACTACGGCAGCCAGTTTGTACACAAAAGCAGCAACAAGGGCGGGCAGTGGAGCATCATCAGCCCCGACCTCACCACCAACGACCCGGCCAAGCAAAAGCAGGATGAAAACGGTGGCCTCACCATCGATATCACCAATGCCGAAAACCATTGCACCATTCTGGCCATTGAGCCTTCTAACAAAGAGAAAGGCGTACTGTGGGTAGGCACCGATGATGGCCAGGTGCAGCTGACCCGCGATGGCGGCGCCACCTGGACCAACCTGACCGCCAACCTGAAAGGCCTGCCCAAGGGCGCCTGGATTCCGCAGATACGGGCCAGCCGCTACAATGCAGGCGAAGCCTTTGTAGTAGCCAACGACTATCGCCGTGGCGATTTTGGCACCTACGTTTTCCGCACCACCGACTATGGCAAAACATGGGTGAATATGATGGCCGGCAAGCCGAACGTAAAAGGCTATGCCCTTTGTGTGTTGCAAGATCCTGTGCAGCCCAACCTGCTGTTTGTAGGTACCGAAAATGGCCTGTGGGTGAGCCTCGACAATGGCGGCAGTTTCCAGCAGTTCAAAAACAACTACCCCAGTGTGAGCACCTACGACCTGGCCATCCAGGAGCGGGAAGCCGATCTGGCCATTGCCACGTTTGGCCGTGCCTTGTATGTGGTAGATGATATCCGTCCGCTGCGGGCCCTGGCTGCCAGCAAAGGCCAATTGGCCGACAAGCGACTGCAGGCATTTGAATCGCCGGTGGCCTACCAGGTGTTCGAAAGCGGCCCTCCCGGCATCGAGTACAGCAGCTATGGTTTGTATGCGGCCGATAACCGGCCCAACGATGCCAGCATCAATTTCTTTTTGAAAGCCGATAAGGCCAAAGCTTCGAAAGGCAACGACTCCGTTACTGTGAAGATCTACAATGCTTCCAATGAGGCCATTCGTACCTACAAAGCGAAAGCGGATACCGGTTTCAACCGCATTTACTGGAACTATAGCACAAAAGGCATTCGCCGGCCGGGTAGCCCCAGGCCACGCCGTGGCGCTGCCGAGCCGGGTGGTGGCATGCGGGCTGCACCGGGCACCTACAAGGCCGTTATTAGCCTGGGCGATGTGGCCGATAGCAGCATGCTCACCGTGCAGTACGATCCCCGTGCCCGCTTTGATGAAGCCGTGTACAACGCACAGCAGCAACTAATGAAGCGCCTGTGGGCTACCAGCGAACGCCTGACCGCTGCACTCGATCGCCTCACCGATATGGAAGACATTGCTAAAAAGCTGGACGGCCAGCTGAAAGATGTAGAAGGCAAGCCCGCCGATAGCCTGCGCAAAACATCGAAAGCCATTCAGGACAGCATCAAAGCCATCAGAGAAATGGTGAATGGCAAGCGCCAGGAAAAGCAAGGCTATGGCAACGCCTACCAGCTGACGGTGAGCCAAAAGCTACGGGAGCCCGAGCAACTGATCATGGGCAAGCGTACCATGCCCGGCGCCAACGAAGAAGCGGCCCTGCGCATAGCCGACGAAATGGTGAGCAAAGCCGTGGAGCGGGTAAATGCCCTCAGCAACGGCGCATGGAAAACCTTCCGCCAGCAGGCTGAAAGCACGCCGATTAAACTGTTTGAAGATTTGAAAGAGTTGAAATAGCACTCGCAGTGCTACCTGCTCATTTGCCGAAACAGCACCGTGGTCATTCCATGGTGCTGTTTCTTTTTGTCACTATTTTTTTTGTGAAGTCAGCAGCTGTATTTCATGGCATCGACGGTGGCGACGCTCCGTTCATCTGCCTGCCATTTGGCATCATTTCCCACCATTGTTGGCCATCGTTTCCTGCGCAATCAGCCGGCTGCCTGTGCACCTGCTTGCAGCGCAGTTTTCTTGCCTGCTGGTCAGCGTGGCCTAAACTGCACCAGGTATTGCATAGGTGCCAGGTGGCTTTCAAACTGCAGCAAGGTGCGGTGCGGCTTATCGGCCAACGAGGCCGAATCGCTGATATAAAATGCACTGCTATCCTTGACGGCGGATACACGCAGTATTTCCTGCCGGCGGGTAGCAATCAAAAAACTCATGCCATCAAAATTGCCATGATCGGCACCGGCCAGCAGGTACAGCGGGCGGCCTTTCGTGAATTGCACAATGCTATCGGCCTTGGCCACGGCCATGCGGTCGTAGGCGCCACGGTTGTCTATCACAAACCAGTTGAACCCGATTCGAAGAATGCCCAGCGCCAGTGCCAGGTATACCAGTCGCCAGCTGGCATGCCTGTACATAAACCAGGCGGTCACAAGGCAGGCTACGCCTATCAGCAGCGCTTTGGCCCAGTAGGCCGGCAGGTGCTGTATTTGCGGCACAAAAGGAATGGCAAATGCACCCAGCCCGATGAGGGCAATGAGCGAAATGAAAATCCATTCAGGAATGCGGCGCTGCCACTGCCACTGGCTGGTTTGGGTAATAAAGACCCACACCAACACCGTGAGCAGCAAAGGCAAAAATGGAAACAGGTAACGGGCGTACACCTCGGGGCTGCTCCAGTAAATGATGAAGTTGGCCAGGAAGGCCCACGCATTGAAAGCAATGAAGCGATTGCTGCGCAGGATGCTGCCGATTTGCTTGCGCAGCAGGGCCACTACCAGCAGCAGCCACGGCGCAAAGTGGTACAGCATTTCAAAAGGGTAGGTCATGAAATGCAGGATGGTTTGCCACACGCCAAACTTCACCACGGTGCGGTCGGTACTTTCCGACAGCAGGCGGGTAAATACCTGCTCGTATGATACCGATGGGTGCCGCTGAAAGTAGAAGAAGTAATACGCACCAATGCCCGTAAAGAAGAGCACAATAGATACGATATGCGCCCACGAAAACAGGAGCAGAAAGCGCCGGTTCATGAGGCAGTACACCAGTAATGTAATGGCCAGGCAGGCAGGGCCCGGCAGCCCTTTGAGCATGTAGCCTGTCATGCCCAGCAGGTAGGGTATCAAAAACATGCGCCAGTACTGCTGGCGTTCGCCATAAATGAAGATGAGCATCATCATGGCATAGGTAACCAGCGCAAACGTGAGGTCGATTAATCCAAACAGCGTATCGTAAATGAGAGCCCGGCCATTGGTAGCAAAAGCAAGGGCGGCTACCAGCGCCGCCAGCTGATGACCGGTGTAGCGACGCACCCAGCGCAACATGAGCACACAAATGCCAGCCAGCGCCAGCACCACCGGCAGCCTGAAGGCGAATAGAGAATAGCCGCCTGCTACTTTGAAACCGGCTGCCAGCAACCAGTTGTACAGCGGTGGTTTGTTGAAATAGTATTCGCCATTGATGGTGGGCGTGAGGTAGTCGCCGCTGATCATCATTTCGGCGGTTACCAGCGCCCGGCGGGCTTCGTCGCCGCGGGTATCCAGCGGTATGTGGCCCAGTGGTACCAGGTAGGCCAGCAGTACCACGCCCATGATAAGCAGGAAAACACGTTGGTAGCTGGTGTTGGAATGTAGTTGCATAGTGCGGCGGCATGCAGCAGGCATGCGGGGGCGAAGATAATACGACCAGCCAGCTACCGGCAGGCACTTGGGCGCTATTCAATATTTGGGGCAGCTGCTTGCATGTAAATGGCCAATGAACGGCGAATGCTGAACAGCAGCCAGCAAAGCAGCCCGTTTATTGGATGGCTTCGGTATTTGGCAGCAAGCGGGGTCATGCGGTCCGGTGCCTGTATTTTTGCGCCTTCATTCGATCACAAAACACCGAAAGCGATGGAGCAGGTACGACTGAGTACGTTGGCCGAAAGCATGCAAGGCAGCGAGATTGTGAAACTGGGCAATGCGATCAGAGAGCGGAAACGTCTTGGCGAAACCATTTACAACTTTACCATCGGCGATTTCGAACCTGCGGAGTTTCCTATTCCGGCAGGGCTGGAGCAGGCCATAGTAGAGGCCTACCAGCAGCGCTACACCAGCTACCCGCTGGCCGATGGCGAACTGGACCTGCGTCAATCCATTGCCGGCTTTTACAAGCGCATGCTGGGGCTGGACTATGCGGTGAATGAAATACAGGTAGCCAGTGGTGGCCGCCCTCTCATTTACACCATTTTTAAAACACTGGTAAATGCTGGCGACAAAGTGATATACGCGGTACCCAGCTGGAATAATAACCACTACACCAACCTGACCGAAGCGCAGCACTGTGTGGTAGAAGCAACGGTTGAAAATCATTTTATGCCGACTGCTGCGCAGCTGGCACCGCACATACCGGGTGCCGCCCTGCTGTGCCTGTGTACGCCTCAAAACCCCACAGGTACCACGCTGCCCAAGGCCGAGCTGGAAAAAATATGCGAGTTGGTGCTGGCTGAAAATGCCCGTCGCGGACCGGGTGAGAAAAAGCTGTACGTATTGTTTGATCAGATGTACTGGACGCTCACGTTTGGCAATACCGGGCACTACAACCCCGTGAGCCTGGTACCAGCCATGAAAGATTACACGGTGTTTGTAGACGGCATCAGCAAATGCTTTGCTGCCACCGGTGTGCGGGTAGGCTGGAGTGTAGGCCCCGAGGTGGTGATAGCCAAAATGAAAGCCATCC
>CANHEC010000119.1 GCA_947459455.1 Chitinophagaceae bacterium | reverse complement strand
GATGTCTGCTTTGGCAATGGTGTGTGTTGTTTGGCTATTGTCAAAGTTGATAAACGTCAGCGAGTTGTTGCCACCGGTAGTCAGCCGAAACAAAGCAGAACCAAAGCTGCCCCAGGCCAATGCGTAATCGGGGGCAAAGCCTGTAGGAAAATTGATTTCCGATCCGCTACCGGCGTTACCACCCGAAATGGCCGTACGACCGCCATCTGCCAAATCGGCCAATGCGTTGGTGTTCGCCTGACCGCCGGTTTCAGAGTCAAAGTAAATCACCAGAATGTCGTTGAATGCACCGGTACCGCGGGTAAGGTTCAGCGTAATGTTGGTACCGTTGTCCGATATCTGCAACGAACCGGGGCCAATCACGCCGCCAAAACCAGACCTTCCGTTACCGGTATAGGTGCTTTGCGCCATGGCGCTGCTGCCCAACAGCAGCAAGGGGAGTAGAAGTCTTTTCATAAGCAAGTATGTATTTTGTATACAATAATAATGTGTAAACAAAATCGGACAACACTTGCCGGCTAGCAAAAGTTCGCAAAAAAATGGCCGCGGTCGGCGACTACGAGGCCACCGGCCTGTTCAGGGCCTGCCACAGGGTATCTTTCAGGGCCTGCAGCCCCTTGCCCGCCACACTGCTGATGAATAGCAGCGGATACTCAGTGGGCATTTCTGCCCTGATGGCGTCCGTCAGCTCCTCGTCCAGCATTTCGCACTTGCTGATGGCAATGATGAAGTCCTTTTGCAGCAGTTCGGGGTTGTATTCCCGCAGCTCATTCAGCAGCACTTCAAACTCTTTGCGGTGGTCGGCACTATCGGCCGGTATCAAAAACAGCAGCACCGAGTTGCGTTCTATATGCCGCAAAAAACGGTGCCCCAGCCCCCGGCCTTCAGCTGCGCCTTCTATAATGCCAGGCAGGTCGGCCACACAAAACGATTTGCCATCGCGGTAGGGCACCATGCCCAGTTGCGGGGTCAGGGTGGTAAAGGCGTAGTCGGCTATTTTAGGTTTGGCGGCGCTTATCACACTCAGCAGGGTGCTTTTGCCCGCATTCGGAAAGCCCACCAGGCCCACATCGGCCAGCACTTTCAGCTCCAGGTATTTCCAGCCCTCGGTACCCGGTTCGCCCGGCTGGGCGTATTCCGGCGCCTGGTTGGTGGCCGTGGCAAAGTTTTTATTGCCCAGGCCGCCGCGGCCGCCCTTCAGCCATATCACCTGCTGTCCGTCTTCCAGTATTTCGGCTTCCTGCTCGCCGGTTTCCTCGTCGTAGGCCACAGTGCCCAGCGGCACTTCTATGATCACGTCATTGCCATCGGCACCCGTCATCAGGTTCTTATCGCCGCCCTCTCCGTTTTGGGCTATTACGTTTTTATAGTACCGCAGGTGCAGCAGGGTCCACAGCTGCGCATTGCCACGCAGTATAATGTGGCCGCCGCGGCCGCCATCGCCACCATCGGGGCCTGCTTTGGGGTTGAACTTGGTGCGGGCAAAATGCCGGCTACCAGCGCCACCATGGCCACTCTTGCAGTACACCCGTATATAGTCGATGAAGTTTGTTTTTTCCATAACCGGCGGCTAAGGTCGGGCTTTTTCGGCAGGGCATCTGTTTCAAGGAGATAGCAGCAGGCTTTGGGCATCTCACCTGCTGTGCATGGCCGGTCAGTTGTTCGGGCCTTCGCGTGGTGCACGGCACGCCGCCGCACAAGCCCCGCCGCTCAGTCCCGCATGCCATGGGGCTGCTGTACAGCACCCGGCTGGCCGCACCCGGGCAGGCAGCACTATTGCTGCCGCAGCAGGCCAGGCCGCAGGTTGTTGCCGTTTATCTTGCTATTGCGCTGAAGCACCCGGCCGTTGCCGTTCTTGCTGTCGTCTATATAGCCTACTTCGCTATCGTTCAGTATCACTTCAAAGGCCTCGCCACGGTCGGCCAGCGATAAGTGCTTCACTTTCACCTTGTTCAGTATCAGCACACCGCCGGGCCGCAGGCTCACAAAGTCAAATTCGCCGCCGTTTACCACCAGGGTATCACCCGCACCGGCCGTCCATATTTCGCCGCGGCAGTTCGTCAGCTCGCCCCGCAGTTTGGCACCATTACCCCCGTTGTAAAATCGGGTGTGGCTGGCTTTCAGCAAGGCCGGCTTTACCCCCAGCATGTTGTAGGGCGCTATGTCGCTGCTATCTACCACGGTGTAGCTATGGCCCGCCATGGGCACCATGCCCCACATGGCCGTTTCGGACTTGCTGCGCACCCGGTGATAGCGGGCAAACTTGCCCTGGTTGTAGCCCACTTCGCCCCCGCTAAACTGGTGCAGCGCCAGGCCGGGGCCCTGCGTGGTCACCTCCCTGAAATCGACCGACACATTGGGATGCAGGTAAATATGGTGCGATGAATCGGTACGCAGTTGCACCCGGTTCAGGTACAGTTCGTTGTCGTTGCTATCCTGGCTGTAGATGGCGATGTTCAGCATCGAAGTGTGAAAGTCACAATCCTCGATATAGGTGCGCACCCCTACCCCCCGGGCAGCGTAGTAGGCATATCGGCCGCCGGTTACTGTCAGCCGCTTCAGCCGGTTGGTCCAGCGGATGCCGGGCTGCTGCCGTGTATAAAAAGCTGCTCCCTCGGTGCGCAGCATGTCGATGCGCAGGTTTTCAAACCGATGCTCGCCACTGCCCAGCAAAAACGCATCGGGGGCGCTGCAGCTGATGCCGCCGCCACTGCCCAGCACCGTAATGTCGCCTTCTATCGTAATTGTTTTTTCAATACTCACCGGCTTATCAATAATGGCCACGCCGCCCACACAGCTGCTGATGAACGATTGAAAACTGCCGCGATGTTTCGACCACCGCTTTTCGGCCATTTGTGCCGGCACCCGGGCCGCACAGCCGCACAATGCTATAGTGCCTATCAGTACTGCTACTCGTTTCATCAGTCGAAGTTTAATCGGCATTTACCCCACCGGTGCGGGGCACCAGGTACAGCTGGCGCTGCCGGCCATTGATATATCTGAAACCTGTTTCATCGAAATAGCCATCTTCTTCCAGCATAATGCGGATGCTCTTTTTCCACTCTGGTATATCGCTGGCTGCATTCAGTTCTATGCTGTAGGCGGTGTTGTAGTAAATGGGATAATCGCCACTGCCGGGTACGCCCCCCTGCTGATCCCACAGGCCAATGGTGGGGCCGGCAGCATGGCCGTGCAGCCCCAGCGGATGCGTGTAAATGGTAGCTTGTATACCCTCGGCCTTTGCCTGCTGCCGTGCCAGGCGCAATACTTCATTGCCGGTGCGGCCCAGTTTGTACTGGCTCGTCAATATGTCTTGCAGGCGGTTGGTTTTGGCAAAAGCTGCCTTGATGCTGGCCGGCGCATCCGTTTCGCCGGGGCGCAGCAGGTAGGCATGCTGCTGTATATCGGTATTCAGGCGCAGGTAGCTGATGCCGATATCGCAATGGATGAGATCGCCGGGTAAGATTACATCGTCCTTGGGGCGGTTGCTAAAGCTGCGCAGGTGTTCGAAACTATTGCTATCGCTGCGCTGCACCGCCACCGAGGTATGAAACCAGGTATCCAGCCCCAGGTCGCGTATCTTCTGCCGAAACCACCACACCACATCATCGGTAGTGGTAATGCCGGGTGTGATCACTTTCTCCGAAAATCCTTCTTCGATGATCTTGTGCGTCAGATTGACCAGCTGTGTGTAATACTGCATTTCGCCGGGGGTGCGTGTTTCCAGCCAGGCCACACCCAGCGGCTCAGCACTCACCACCCGGCCCTTCAGTGCAGCGGGCAGCTTCTGCATAAACATTTCGTAGTGCGTATGGTCTATGCCATCGGCATGGCCAAAATGTGGCGAGTAGTTCAGCCCTATTTTTTTAGGCGATCGGCTGGTAATGATATCCATCAGCGCATCCCATTGGTTTGGAAAACGCTGCATATCCCAGCTAGCCTTGATGGTAGTGCCTACATCGTAGCGGGCAATGGCCAGCTTATCGTATTGCCGCGTAGCGGCATTGTAATAAAACACCAGCATGGTAGTGCGGCGTGCACTTAGCCAGGTAGCCGGCAGCATGGTTTTCAGTATCGGGTCCTCGTTGTACTCACGACTGATGATGACCCACATATCAATGCCGGTGCGCTGCATCAGCGTGGGCAGCAGCTGGTCTATTCGCTCAGCCGTTATTTCATCTATCACCCGGGCCTGCTCCCGCAGGGGCAGCACCTGTGCCTGTGCTATGCCGGCTTGCAGCATCAGCAGCACTGCTATCAATACTCGCATCTTCAACTAATCGGTTATGGCTTAAAAAATGAATGTACAATCGAAAGGGCCGTTGTGCTCCACGATGGCTGATTATTGGTTCAGCTGGCGCCATGTTTCGTACAAGGTTTCCTGTGCGGGCCGGTCAGCGGGCAGTTCTGTCAGCGGCTCGCAGGGCTGTGCATACGCCTGCATATCGGCCGGCAGTGCCTGGTACAGCGCCGTGCCCTTGGTCTTCCAGGCTATCATTTCATCGCTGACTGCTTTTATCACTTTGGCCGGATGGCCTACTACCAAACTGCGGGGCGGTATCTGCTCTCCTTCTTTTACAAAAGCCAGTGCGCCTACAATGCTCTCTTCGCCCAGCACCACGCGGTCCATGATTACGGCATTCATACCCACCAGGCAGTTGCGCCCTATATGCGCCCCGTGTATAATGGCACCATGCCCGATATGGGCGCCCGCCTCCAGCCGCACCGTCACCCCCGGAAACATATGAATGGTGCAGTTCTCCTGCACGTTGCAACCATCTTCCAGCACAATGCCTCCCCAATCGCCCCGCAGCGCCGCCCCCGGCCCAATGTAGCAGTGGGCGCCAATAACTACGTTGCCGGTAACAGCCGCCTGCGGATGCACATACGCAGTAGGATGTACCACGGGTACAAATCCTTTGAATGAGTAAAACATGTGCCGAAAATAGGCAATTGGCAACGGGGTGTTTGTACCTTGTAAGGGCGGCCCGCAGTATTTACTTAAACCAACACAGATGTACGAACACAAACGCCAGCCTCTGGCCAGCCCTCAGCAATTTCTTGGCCGGCTTGGACGCAATCTTCTTTGGTGCCTGCTTATTCTCGGCATCAGCCTGCTAATCGGAACAATCGGATTTTGTGCCTACACCAGCGACGCGTACAGCTGGGTCGATTGCTTTCACAATGCATCCATGCTACTAAGCGGCATGGGGCCGGTCATCATCGATTTCAAGTCGGATAGCGGTAAGATATTCTCGTCGCTGTATGCATTATACAGTGGCATTACTTTGCTGACAAGCGTAAGCATTTTGCTAGCGCCGGTCGTGCATCGCTTTTTCCACAAGTTGCACCTTGATGACTAGCAAAACATATTAGTCACCAGCCGTTTCTTCCGGCTCTATCCAGCGTTTTTCACTACGGTAGTAGGTGCCTTTGAATAAGGCCACCCGCTGTCCTTCATGATTGCTGATCTCGGCCGTGTAGGTGGCCAGCTTTTTCCCCAGCGATTCTTCTTTGCACACGCAGGTAAGTGCATCGCCCACTTGCAGGGCCTTGAATTGGTTGATGCTCGTTTCGGCTGATACCGCCTTGCGACCATGCGCATTCACCGCAAAAGAACAGCAGCTATCGGCCAGCGAAAATGCAATACCCCCATGGGCAATGGAAAAGCCATTGGCCATCTCAGCCGTTACCTGCATTTGCAGCTGGCAAAAGCCGGGCATCACATCTACCACCCTGATGCCCAGCCACTGGCTGAATCGGTCATTGCTCATCATCAGGTCGATGATCTGTTGGGCTGAGTGCGTCATACGTTTCTTTATTCTCCTTTGAACACGGGCTTTCGCTTTTCCAGAAAAGCTGCTACGCCCTCTTTGAAATCGGCAGTAGCAGCTGCCCGCTGCTGCAATTTGTCTTCGTTTTCCAATTGTTCCTTAAAGGTATGACTGGCCGACCATCGCAGCGCCGTTTTGGTAAGGGCCAGCCCCTGTGTAGGCATTTGGCTCAGCCGCTCAGCCAGCGCCCACGACTGCTGCGCAAACTCTGCATCGGGCCACCACTTGTAAATCATGCCCAGCCGCTCTGCTTCGGCTGCCGGCACCTTATCGCCCAGCATCATCAGCGCACTCGCCTTTTGCCAGCCCACCAGCCGTGGCAGTGTAAAGGTGCCGCCGCTATCGGGGATGAGGCCAATGGCCGAAAACGCCTGGATAAACGCAGCCGACTCCGCCGCTACTACGATGTCGCAGGCCAGCGCAATATTGGCGCCGGCGCCTGCCGCCACTCCATTTACTGCTGCCACCACGGGCTTATTAAGGCGGGTAATACGGCTCACGATTGGGTTGTAGTGTTCACTCAGTATGCGGTTCATGCCCGGCCCTTGCGGATCTACCACTTCGGCCAGGTCTTGCCCGCTGCAAAAAGCTTTGCCCGCACCAACGAGGTACACGGCCCGAATGCTGCTGTTGTGTTCGCATTCATCCAAATACTGCTGCAGCTGCAGCGCCATGGGGCGGTTAAAGGCATTGTATTTGTCGGGCCGGTTCAGTTGCAGCCGGGCCACGCCCCCCACCTGTTCAAACAGAATGGATGTTTCCATAATTTGCTATTGAATAATACGGCAAGTGTTGCGGTCTAAGATAACGGGGAAAAAGTGGACCATGCGAAGCAGTGTGCTCATCTTCACACTGCTTTGGCTGGCAGGCATGGCCAGCGCCAGCCCTGCCGATAGCAGCAAGGCACGGCGACAAGCTGATGGCGGCTATATCCGTTCGTTTTATCACCAAATGGATGTTGGGCTGCAGTTTGGCAGCCAGGCCATGGAATACCGCACTTACTACAACGACAGTTTTTTTCTGGCCATCCGGCCCAATGATGTATACACTGTCACACCGGTATTCAACTACCGCTGGCTCAGCCTCAGCTATGCTTTTACACCCGGTTTTTTCAACCTGAACAATGACGACGACCTGCGTGGGCATACCCGCTTTCGGCGGTTGTCTACTTCGTTCACGTTCAACCGATGGCTGGCAGGTGCGCAATGGTCCAATACCCGCG
>CANHEC010000118.1 GCA_947459455.1 Chitinophagaceae bacterium | reverse complement strand
GGCAGGAAGGGGTGAGCATTTGGGTGGTGGAGAGTAAACACATCTACGCCAGCAACCCCGATGAAGCGGCCAGCCTGTACGACCCCGCCAGCGACAAGGTGTACCGGCACCCGACTTTTTATGACCTGCCGGATGAGCTGACGCATATGTAGACGCCATCGCAGGATGGTATTGGGTATTGGGAATTGGGGGTGGCCTCGAATAGACTGATCACTACAAATAAAGTTCATGGAGTTCAAAGGATTCAGGGACTTGGAGTGCTACAAAAAGGGTCGGGAGTTGCGGATGTTCGTCTCTACCATCGTAAAGACGTTTCCTGCCACTGAGAAATACATGCTGGTCTCCCAAATCCTGAAATCATCCCGATCTGTGACGGCCAATATGGCCGAGGGGTATGGGCGTTTCACGTACACTGATACCAGAAGTTTTTTCATTGTGTCGAGGGGCTCTATATCGGAAACGCTTTAACATCTTCAAACGGCATTGGATGAAAATTATATCGGCGATGATGTGTTTGCTACAGGCGAGTCGCTCTGCGAGCAGTGCTACCGGCTTACGAATGGATACATCGCTTACCTCGATAAAAAGAAGCAGGCCTGATGCTGCACAGGCTCCCAATATCCCAATACCAAATACCCTAATTCCCAATTAACCAAATCCCAATCAACCAATCTCATATGCTTTCTCACTACCTCCTCCACCTGGCTGACGATGCCCTCATCATGAGTCAGCGATTGAGCGAATGGACCGGGCATGGGCCGGTGCTGGAGCAGGATATTGCCCTCACCAACATAGCGCTGGATTACCTGGGGCAGGCCAGAAATTTTTACCAGTATGCAGCTGTGCTGACGGGTGCTGAGGCCACAGAGGATAGCCTCGCCATGCTTCGGCTGGAGCATGAGTTTAAAAATCACTTACTGGTGGAGCTGCCCAATGGCGATTGGGGGCAAACGGTGCTGAAAGTGTTTTTCTTCAGCGCCTACCAAAAGCTGCTGATGCAGCAATTGGTAAACTGCCCCGATGAGCAGGTGCGTGGCATTGCTGAAAAGAGCCTGAAAGAAGTGAGCTACCACCTGCGCTGGAGCCGCGAATGGGTGCTGCGCCTGGGCGATGGCACCGCCGAAAGCCATGAACGGATGCGGCAGGCGCTGGACCAGGTATGGATGTACACTGGTGAATTGTTTGAGCAGCCCGACTACCAACAGGGTTGGGTGGATTACAACGCTATCAAAACCGCATGGATGGAAACGATGTGGCAAACACTGGAGGAAGCTGCCATTGCCAACTCCACAGGTGGGGGCAGGCTGGCAGCCGGTTTTCAAACTGGTGGATTGAAAGGCCAGCATACCGAGCACCTTGGGTATATACTGGCCGAGATGCAGTACTTGCAGCGAGCTTATCCAAACAGTACCTGGTAAATTTCATCATGCAATTGGCAGCCATGCAACGATCTGTACCATACCATGCCAGCACTGTGCTGGTGTTGTTGCTGGCAATTGTATTTCCGCATATAGGGCTTATTCCCCTCCCTTTTGGCTATACAGTGCCGGTACTGCTGGCTATTTGGTGGGTGCTCAAAAAGTATGGCGAGTCGTTTGCCGATCTCGGGCTCAGTGTCAGCAATTTCAAGCTGGGTGCAGTAGGCCAGGGGCTTATCAGTGCCGTGTTATTGTTTGTCGTTTTTCAATATGTAGTGGCGCCTGTTTTAAGTAATTGGCTGGGACTGCCTGCGGCAAACTTGCAGGATTTTGATTTCATAAAGGGAAACAAAGCCGGATTGCTTTTTGTGGTGTTGATGGGATGGTTGGTAGGTGGTTTTTATGAAGAACTCGTTTTTCATGGCTACTTGTTTACCCGCATTGAAAACTGGCTGGGCGGCAGCAAAGCAGTGCTTTTATCATGGCTCCTCAGCAATCTTGTGTTTGGCGCCTACCACTGGCAACTGGGTTGGTCGGGGGCTATTCAGGCCGGCCTGGCTGGCCTTGCTTATCATGGCCTTGTCATCAGAAATCAGCGAAACCTTTGGTATGCGTTTTTCTTTCATGGCTTTTACGATACCATTGCCTTAACCGCTCTTTACTTTGAATACTGATCAACCCACCATAGCACGAATACTGGAACAGGTGACAGATCCGGAGATACCGGTGCTCACCATTGCCGACCTCGGCATTTTGCGTGGCGTAGAGTGGGATGAGGCCAGCCAGCAATGGATGGTGAGCACTACGCCCACTTACAGCGGCTGCCCTGCTACTGATCTCATCAGCATGCAAATACGGTTGGCGCTGCTGTCGCATGGTATTCAAAATTTCGTCATCCGGCAGGTGCTATCGCCAGCATGGACCACCGATTGGATGACCGAAGCTGGCAAAGAAAAATTGCGGCAATACGGCATTGCACCACCCGTGGGCAAGGCCATGGATGAAGCGCTGTTGGAAAATACCATCGTTCCTTGTCCGCGATGCGGCAGCCAGCATACCAAACTGGTGAGTGCCTTTAGCAGCACGGCCTGCAAAGCATTTTATGAATGTCAGGATTGCCTGGAGCCGTTCGATCATTTCAAGTGTCACTGATGCGGCGCCAGCGCAGCCATTGCTTTAAAACGCATCAGCTTCCCGATAGGCTTTTATTAGCGCCAGTTCTCCTTCTTTACCCTCGCCGGCTATGCCGTGCTCCATGCCCAGTATGCCCTTGTAGCCTTTGCGGTGCAAATGCCGGAACACATTGCGGTAGTTGATCTCGCCGGTGCCCGGCTCTTTACGGCCCGGATTGTCGCCAATCTGGATATAGGCTATCTCGTCCCAGCAGCGGTCCATGTTAGCAATCAGGTTGCCTTCGTTGCGCTGCATGTGGTAAATGTCGAACAGGATTTTGCAGGCGGGGCTGCCCACGGCCCGGCATATTTCGTAGGTCTGGTCGCTGTGGCGCAAAAACAGATCGGGGTTATCGCTCAGCGGCTCCAGCACCATGGTAAGGCCGTGCGGGGCCAGTATATCAGCACCCATTTTCAGTGCATCTATCACATGGCCGGTTTGGATGCCAATGGGTTGGCTGCGGTCGTAGTTGCCCGGCACTACCGTCATCCATTTGGCATTTACACGTTTGGCTATTTCCACTGCGGTGTGGCAGTCTTTTTTCATTTTGTCTTTCCATTCCTGCTTGCCCGTGGCCAGCGATTGTTTCCAATGCCAGCTTTCGCTGGTAATGACAAACACGCCCATGCGCATGCCCAGCTTGGCCAGCAGGTTGCCAATGGCTTCCTGCTCTTGCACCGTTCTGTTCATCATGCCATTGTCTTCTATGCTTCTAAAGCCCTGGTCGTAGCCAAACCTGATCTGGTCGAGAAAGCTTTTGCCCACATGCTGGGCAAACATGCCATCATGAAAGGCGTAGTCCATCCTGAAGGCGGATGCTGTATTATTGTCAACACGGCGGCTTTGCCCTTCTAGACCGAAGGCTAAAGCGGCGGCGGTGGCCAGGCTTCCTTTTTGCAAAAATGAACGGCGATGCATAGCAATAGTTTGTGGCTGAATGTACGGTGCTTTGCGCTATGCGCATGGTTGCTGGCGGCCGAAAACTTGCCGGCGCAGGGCGTTCGATTTACGCAAACGATGCCAAAGATGGGTTCGCCATTTACAGTCACCCTGTGGCATACCGATAGTGCCAGCGCTGCTGCATGTGCCGATAGCGGCATGCAATTGGCCGATAGTCTGAATGGCATTTTCAGCGATTATGATTCGGTTGCTTTGGTGGGTCGGCTCAATCGGCTGCCGGCCGGCCAAGCGCTGCAGGTGCCGCCTTTCTTTTTTCATTTTTTGCAGCATTGCCAGGTGTTGCAGCAGCGCAGTGGGGGTGCTTTTGATGTGGCCATTGGCCCCTTGAGTGTACTGTGGCGGCGGGCCCGGCGCAGCCAGCAGTGGCCGGCCGATAGTGTGGTGCAGCAAGCCCGCTACGCCAGCTCCTGGCAGCATTGGCAGCTGCTGCCGCAAGGCTATTGGGTAAAAAAGTTGTATGGCGCTGCCCGGCTCGATTTTGGCGGCATTGCCAAAGGCTACATAGCGCAGCAGGTAGCTGATGATGTGATGCGGCGTGGTGCCATTGCCGTGTTGGTAGATGCTGGTGGCGATCTGGCATCGGCCGGTGTGCCACCGGGCCAGCAGGGCTGGCGCATTTTGGTAAACAAACCGCAAAGCGAAGACACCTGGCAACAGCCGCTATTGTTAGGCACTGGCCAGCGCTTTCGGGCGGTAGCTACGTCTGGCGATTTGTACCAGGGCATGCTGCACGAGGGGCAGTTTTATTCGCACATTATCGACCCGGCCAGTGGCTACGGCGTTCGGTATGGCCGCAATGTAACTGTACTGGCCAATGATGCGGCCACCGCCGATTGGCTGGCCACCGCCGCCAGCATACTGCCAGAGCGAAAAGTGCGCCGCCTGTGCCGCCGCTACAAAGCAGCGTGCCTGCTGACCACTGCGGTGGATGGAAAAACAATAACTTACCGGTCGGCACGCTTTCCCGACCTGCAATGAAGACGACTACGAGATGAAACAAATGCTTCGATTTTTTGGTGGTATCATGGCCCTGTGGCTAATAACTGGCGACGATGCGGCAGCGCAAGCCAGCAGCCAAACCGATAGTGTGCCCGGCTGCAGCACGCCGCTTCGCTTTCGGTGGTTGCCGGCCGGCAGTTTTGGCATGGGCAGTGCGGCGCAGGTACCGGGCGCTGGTGCCAACGAACAGCCGCAGCGCACCGTGCAGCTGAGCGGTTTTTATATGAGCCAATTTGAAACCACCTGGGAGCAATACAACGCTTTCTTTCAGGACGAATCGTTTTCAAGAAACACTGCTGCAGATGCCATTACACGGCCCAGTCCGCCTTACCTCGATTTTACACTGGGCATGGGCAAAGATGGATTTCCGGCCAACAGCATGCAGCAGTACGGGGCGCTCATGTTTTGCAAATGGCTGTACCAGCGAACTGGTATTTTTTACCGGCTGCCTACCGAGGCCGAATGGGAGTATGCCTGCCGGGCAGGTAGCCAAGGTGCATGGGGTGCTATAGCCGATAGCGCAGCGCTGGCAGGTACTGCCTGGTACCAGGCCAATAGCCAGCAGAAGTACCAGCCCGTGGGGCAAAAGGCGCCCAATGCCTGGGGCCTGTACGATATGATGGGCAATGTGGCAGAGTGGGTGCTGGACCAGTATGACAGCAGCTATCTACAAACAATTGGTGAGGGTGCGAAAGACCCACTGATAACCCCTACGCGGCGCAACCCGCGGCTGGTGCGGGGTGGTAGCTACCGCGATGCACCCGAGCAACTGCGCTGCGGCTGCCGTACGCCGGCCAACCCTGTATGGAACCGCCGCGACCCGCAGATTCCTAAAAGCAAATGGTGGAATACCGATGCGCCGTTTGTGGGCTTTCGGCTGGTAAAGCCCTGGCCACAACCCACTGCTGAACAAGTCACAGCTTTTTTCGACATCCACCTGATAAAATAAACAACACCAAAAGCCATATGAAAAAACAACACAACGGCCGCAGGGCCTTTATGAAACAAGGGACTGTACTGGCCGCCGCTACGCTGGCATCGCCCTTGCTGTCGAGAGCCAATTTTTTTAGCGGCGCTGCCGATACCATCCGTGTAGCGCTGGTGGGCTGCGGTGGCCGTGGTACCGGCGCCGCTTTTCAGGCACTCATGGCCCGCCAAAATGTACAGCTGGTAGCCATGGCCGATGCATTTGCCGACAGGCTGGATAACTGCTACAAGGCATTGACAGCTGACGACCTGAGCGACTCGATGGGGGTGGCTGGCAATCCCGTGAAGGCCCGCATAGCCGTGCCGGCAGAGCGTCGCTTTACCGGCTTTGATGGTTACAAAAAAGCCATTGCCCTGGCCGATGTGGTACTGCTGTGTACGCCGCCCGGTTTCAGGCCCACGCATTTTGCCGAAGCAGTAGCGGCTGGCAAGCATGTGTTCATGGAAAAGCCGGTGGCGACTGATACGGCCGGTGTACTGACCGTGCTGCAGGCTGCCGAAAAAGCCCGCCAGCAAAAACTGAACGTAGTGGTGGGCTTGCAGCGGCATTACCAAAACTCGTACCGTGAACTATACAAGCGCAAAGACAGTATTGGCGAAATAGTAAGTGCACAAGCCTGGTGGAACAACGACGGCGTGTGGGTGAATGCCCGCAAGCCGGGCCAAACCGAAATGGAATACCAGATGCGTAACTGGTATTATTTCAACTGGCTGTGCGGCGATCACATTGTAGAGCAACACATCCACAATATTGATGTGGTGAACTGGTTTAAAGGCGCCTACCCCGTGAAGGCACAGGGCATGGGTGGCCGGCAGGTACGCAAGGGAAAAGATCATGGCGAGATTTACGATCACCACTATGTGGAGTTTCATTATGCCGATGGCAGCATACTCAACAGCCAATGCCGGCACATACCCGGCACCATGAGCAAAGTAGATGAACTGCTGGTAGGTACCCGCGGCAGCATTCACTGCGGGGCAGCCCGCCTGCTAGATAGCAAGGGCGGTGTGCTGTACCAGTTTGATAAGCAGCAGGAGAACAATCCCTACCAAACAGAGCACGATGAACTGTTTGAAGCCATTGCCAAAGGCGAATACAAGTTTGCCGATGCCGAGAATGGTGCCAAAGCCAGCATGACGGCCATCATGGGCCGCATGGCTACCTACAGTGGGCAAATGCTGCAGTGGGATGCCTTGCTGGCCAAGCCAATCAGCCTGCAGCCAACCACGCTGGCTTGGGATGCGATGCCGCAGGTACTGCCTGGCGCCGATGGTTTTTATCCGGTAGCTACGCCGGGTGTGACCAAATACGCTTAGCAGTTGTAATTGAAAATTAGCGCCTGCTGGTGGGGCTCAATAGCTCTTCATCGGCAGGCGCTTTCATTGGCAGCTGCCATCTTGTTTATTTCAGAATGGGCAGTAGGTTCTCTGCCCAATCAAGTGCCCGCCGAATGCCCTTGGTAGGCTTGAGGCGCAAACCGGCGTACAGTGTAAACTGCGTAAACAGTTTTTCAAACTGCTGATCGCTGGCATTGCTATGG
>CANHEC010000117.1 GCA_947459455.1 Chitinophagaceae bacterium | reverse complement strand
GGTATCCAGTCGTTGGTCGTAGGCATCCTGCACTTTTAGCCGGTAGTTAATGAATAGTGGCAGGTATTCGGTCAATGCCTGCCGACGGCTATTGTTGCCGGCCGGGTTTTTTTCAAAGGCTCTTACAAAGCTGCTGACCGAAACCGGCTTATTGCCGTACGTAAACAGGGTTTGCGCTTGGGTACTGCACAGGCTCAGCAGGCTCAGTGCAGCCATCAGTACTTTTTTCATGGAATAGGTAGTAGTTAGCAAGTGGCGGGTTGTGCGGCGGTCAAATAGCTATCAAGGTACCGATGCTGGTTTGGTGCCGCTTTTCAGCAGTATCAGTTTATCTAAATCGGTCAGGGTCAGGTTTTTGGCAATGATCTTTTTGTCGGCATCAAGCAAAAAGAAGGTGGGCGTACTGCGCATATCATACAGCTGCCTGAAATTGGGCTTGCCTGCTTTGTCTTCGGCCTCACGCATAGCGGCTGGCTGGTGCACATGGGTCCAGCCTTTGCCCCATTGGTTGATGAAGCCGGGCCAGTCGTTCAGGCTCGATTCGTTCACCATCACGGCATACATTTTCACACCCAGGTTTTTCCAGCTGGTATTGTACAGCGTATCCAGTTTCGGCATTTCCTCGCGGCATTTGCCACAGTGCACATCCCAAAACAATACCACCGTAAAGGCGCCCTGCTCCTGGTACAGGGTCTTTACCTGGTTGGCAGTGTCTACCAGCTCCATATCCCAGGCCTTGGCACCCAGCTGGTTGGCCATCAGCATGTACGCCCTGTCGCGTATAATCTTCATTTGCTTTTCCGACAGCCAGTCTACTTTCTTTTCGCCCGACAGCTGTGTTTCGTACACGTGCAAAAACACTTTGTCCTGCCCCATCAGCTTGGGGTACATGTAGTGGTCTACAAAGTAGCTGATAAGGTAGCGTTGCATCTCGGGGTCGTTGCGGCCCAGCGCCATCATCCAGTTGTATTCATATATCACCGAGTCGGCATCGGGGGCTACCCAGTTTTCGAGGTAGGCGCTCAGGCGGGGCTCAAAAATGGGGGTACGCACAAAGCGGCCATCCATAAAGTCGATATTGTCCCAATAGTGGTCTTTGCCAAAGCGGTACTGGGCAATGGTATCGGCGCGGTTTTGGGGCTGGCGCAGGGCGGGTGGCAGGGGCACCTCTTCCATGGCATTGAATAGCAGCGCCAGCATGGAACCAGGATAGGCCTTGGCCAGGTTGCGCCGATAGGTCAGTATTTCGCCGTTCAGCTGGCGTATGCGGTCGGTAGCAGCTTCACGGGCAGCAGGGTCCAGCGAGGGCAGCACCTGCTGCAGGCTATCGGCCCGGCCAGCCCGGGGGCTTACGTAGCGGGTGTAGGCCAAAAAGCGGGTATTGTCGGCACTGCCGTCAAAGCGCAGCGACTGGTCGATGCGGACCGAATCGGCCAACACGCTGAACTGCTGGTCTTTGTCTACCAGCATTTCGAAAAGAATGCTTTTGGAAGGCGACGCCACGATGTAGACGCCCGGCTCCAGCGGCTTGGTGCGCTGCAGCAGGCCGTTGCTGTTGGCATCCAGCCGCACACTGTCTACCAGGGTTTTGATGCTGCCGTAGTAGCAGGCCAGGTACAGCCACTGGTTCTTGAAGGGCTTTACCTGAAAGGCAATGCGGCAGGCAGGTGTGGCAGCGGGCTTGGCTACGGGCCGTGGCTGCGCTTGGGCAGCAACGGCAGCCAGCAGGGTGGCAAAGATTAGAATACGCATGGTTCTGAAGCGATTACATGAAATGCAGGCAGGTAAAATTACAGGGTGGGTAGTTAAGGAAGGATGAATAGTAGCCATTGATAAAAGTTGCACCTATTTTTGATCAAAATAGAGCGTGTGATGAATAATCAACTTATCCAACTACTCAACTCCATTGTCCCACTCTCAGACGGTTTGCTGGAGTTTTTGAATGCCAAACTGGAAAACCGGACCTACGAACCGGGCGAATTGTTGCTGAAGGAAGGCCAGGTGAGCAGCTTCATCGCTTTTATTGAGAAGGGCATGGTGCGTTCTTACTACTACAAAGACGGCGAAAAGATTACCTCCTGGTTCATGAAGGAAGGAGACGTCATCATCTCTGTTGCCAGCTTCTTCAGCCAAACACCTTCCAATGAAGTGATTGAGGCGCTGGAGAAAGTATCTGTACATGCTATTTCGTACGAAGATTTGCAATATGCCTACATGCACTTTCCGGAGTTTAATGTATGCGGCCGAGTGCTCACAGAAAAGTACTATGTAATGAGCGAAGAACGCTTGTATATGCTACGCAAAAGAACCTCAAAAGAAAAGTATCATTACCTGCTTGATAAGCACCCCGATATTACGCAGCGTGCAAGGCTTGGCGATATCGCCACATTCATTGGTGTGAACCTTGAAACCCTTAGCCGTATTAGATCAGAGAAGATTTGATAATTCGCAACTACACTTTTTGACATTGCGCAAAAAACGTATTTGACATTGCGCAAAAAGCACTCATTTTTTGACAAATAGCAAGCAGCGATTTTGATGTAAGACAAATTTTTGAATGGGTGTTTTGCATTTGCTTTGAGTCTGTAAAAGCAAAGCATGCGCACACTGGTTGCCTCACTTGTTTTACTGCTCTGCACGGCTTGTCATAAAGAGTTTGTATCGCATCAGGAAGCACCGGTACTCAGCAAGGTGAAAGCAGCTGTAAAAGCGGTTCTACCCGCCGCCGATTATCAGCAGATAGACTGGAACCAAAGCGTGCCGGTAGCCTCCAGTACCAACGAGGTGTTGGCCTACCATGTGAGCCTGTCCGCTTTTACCGCTAATAGTTATCGGTTTTTGCTGGTAAACGTATCGGGGGATACTGTAGGCGATGTGTATGCCAATGAGGTGATGTACGAAGACCTGCACGGGGGCAAGTACCCGGTGCTGGTCAAAAACCATCACCTGCAAAGCGGCAAGCACCTATCCTATAGCACCCGCGGCCAGCTGGTACGAGAACGATCGGCTGCGGCATCGCTGCTACCTGCTGCCCTCGTGAGTGCCGGCCTGAGGCTGCCCCTGGTTACGCTCACTGGTATTTTCAGGCCCAACGCAGGTGAAACGGCCTCGGAAGGTGCCAAAATGACACAGATCGATACCTACATATTGGCGGCAGTGCTCGGTTTTGAGGAAATGCTGGAGTACGATGATCTGGAAAAGCGTGAAGCCTCCGGCGTACTGTATTATGACCCGCTGCAAGGCTGGCGACCACAGGAAAACAGTCGGCCACTCATGGCGCGGGAATTACTTAACTAATTGATAATCAAACAACTATCTCTTCACCTCTCACCCAACATCAACACTTACAATCCATTATCTGAAACTTTATGCTGACCATATCATCCAGTGGTTAGTCTGACCTGTGTTCAGGAAACGGTATCTGCCGCCTTCGGGCACCCGTGGCTGGGTTTCCAGGTCTATTTTTACTGTTCGATCACCATTCGTGGCCTCTATTTAGTGTTAAAACACTGGGTTGAGGCTGGCTGGTGGCGCTTTTCCACACGATTTTGACATTTGTCAAATTTTCGAATGCATGTTATGCGTTTGTTTTGGTAAAATTTCAAGCCATGCAAAGGGTAGCAGTAGTATTACTGGTTTTGCTGGCTGCAGCGTGTTCGAAGGAGAAAATAGTTTCTGATCCGGCTAACCCCGGAGGTGACAAAGCGGCAGCTTATCAAGAAAAATTAACCAGTCCGGAAAGGCAGGCCAGGGAAAACGTGCGGATGCATTTGGGTCGTAACCTCGACCTGCGTACGCTTGTTGACCTAGACTGGAACAAGTTTTCCATTATCCGGAAAAACAGCAACATGATTGCTGTGAAGATTCCGCTGCGCAGCAGCGACGACCACAATTTCAAGTTTTTACTGGTAAATATGGAAAGAGGCAAGCCAACGACCTTTTTCCGCAACGATATTAAGTATGCCATAAAGCGTGGCAAACGCGGCCTGCCCGAATTGGTTCGTAATTACGACTTTCAGAAGCGCAAGTGGACCGAGTATGACCTGCGCAACAACAAGGCTCGCAACAATGAAGGACGCAATGCTGACCGTAAATCGCTGGTAGCACCTGGCGGTACCCTTCCTCTTATTACTATAGTAGGCACTTATAGCGATGGTTCGGCAGGTGGCGCCATCAGCGGCGACGTAGCTTATATGATGGCTGGCATGTTTGGGGTAAGTACCAATGGCGGCACCGGCAGCCTCAACAACGGTATCCTGGATTATCTGGACCCCTTGTATGTACCAGACGGCGGCGGCTCGAACAGCCTGCTGACCGAGGTGATAGAATGGGAAATGGATGAAAGCGACCAGGCCGACATGGTGAACCTGAACGAGTACCTGAAGTGCTTCGACAATATTCCCGACGCCGGCGCCAATTTTTCTATCAAAATAATGGTGGATATACCGGTAGATGCCAACCCCAACTCGCTGATCAACGTGGGAGCCACTGGCCTGAGTGTAGGTCACGTATTCATGACGCTGACGAAGAGCAACGGCAACCAATCGGTAACGCAAACGCTGGGCTTTTACCCGTCATCGGGCTTTAAGAGTCTGACGCTGAACCCCGTGACCAGCAAAATAGCCAACGACGGCGAATTTGGTAACACCCGCGAATTCAACGCCTCGCTGACGCTGGATGGCTGGAACGCTGCCGAATTCAAGGCGCTGCTGAACCAACTGCGCTTCAACTCGACCATGCGCTACGAAATAGACGGCTTCAACTGCGCCAATTTTGTGGGCACCTGTCTGAATGCCGTGCGCCCCGGTACGCTGGGTTCGATTGCCACCATGGGCGTCAATCCGCTCAATCCTACCGAGCTGGTCAACATCCCCTGGTCGCCCAACGGCGTATACAAGTCGCTGATAGACCTGAAGGTGTCTAACTCGCCGCTGGCCAGCAAAGTAGAAACCAACGTGAGCAAAAAAGCAGGTGCCTCATCGGGGCCGTGCAACTAATAACAGCTATTTCATTACCACCACCACCTACCCACACCGCACTTACTAACCCACTTTTTGCAGCACTTACCACGATCGCAGCACGATCGATACCATATTGTTCCGGATTCCAATCTCAAAAAAGGAGACGAACCGGAGGGTTTGTTTCAGGGTTAAAGAAAAAAGGCCTCAGCTTTAGTTGGGGCCTTTATCTTTTTTAGTGGGCGTGATGGGCGGGTAGCGCTACCTGGCGGGTGATGCACTGCGGCTGATGGGCTGCGGGATGGAGGACACTACCCCGCCTGCCGCGCCAGCGGGGCGGCGTAGTGCCGACAGCCCGAACACCTGCCGGACTTTGCACCACAGTTGAGAGCCCCATATTCCCCGATTTTTGGCGCTGATTATCAGCTCTCAATTGGGCAAAAGCAGCAACGGCTGCCCTGGCATGAAAACCAAAGCAGCCGCTGCAAAATGGAGCCGAAACAGTGTGCTACTTCACCAGCTTCAATTCTTTGATAAGCTGGCTGGCACCGCCCAGCTTGTCTACACACCACAGTACGTAGCGGATATCTACCACGATGGTGCGGCAGAGGTCCTTATCGAAATTGATTTTATGGCTCAGTGCTTCGTAGTTGCCATCGAAGGCCAGGCCGATGAGCTCGCCATTGCCATTGATGACAGGTGAGCCACTGTTGCCACCCGTGATGTCATCTGAGGTGATGAAACCGACAATCAGGTCTTTGCGCACCGGATCGGCATATTGGCCAAAGTCCTTTTTGCGCAGCAGTTCTACCTGGCGGGCAGGCAGGTCAAATTCATAATCGCCGGGCTTGTACTTCTCCAGCAGGCCGGCCGAGGTGGTCACAAAATCGTACCGCACGCCATCGCGGGGGCGATAAGCTTTTACCTGACCGTAAGAGGTGCGCATGCTGAAGTTGGCATCGGGGTACATCAGCTTTTTGGGGTTGGCTTCGCGGTAGGCCTTCAGGTACAGGTGACCCAGTTCGCTCAGGGCGCCATTAAAGGCATCGAGCTGGGGCTTGTACTTGTTCCAGTTTTCGCGGTAGCTTTTGGCCGTCAGGTACAGCGGATCATTTTGCAGGGTGCCCGCATCGGGGTTGGCGGACCATTTGCTCCACTTGGCATCGTCCAGCAGCATGCTGTTGGCAAAGGCCGATGCTGCCCATGTTTTCCAGGTATTATCGTCGTTGAGGCTGCCAAAGCTTTGCTTGATGAGGTTGTAAAAAAGCACCGGCTGCTGATCGGGGTTGATGTCTTTGTAAAAAGCCTTGACCAGCTGCCACAGCATTTGCTGCTCGCTGGGGCGGTTCAATTCTTTCAGCAGGTCGGTACGGGCTTTCTCCAGGTCGGCCACCGCTTTTTTGGCATCGCCGCCGCCTTTGGTGAGAAAGCGTTCGGCCTGCTCCAGCCGGTTGGCGAACTTGATGACCGAGGGACCGGTGATTCCCTGCTCGTAGTACTCTTTGTGTTTGGCATAGGGCTCCCAGGCTTTGTAGGCCCGCTCGTAGTTGGCAAACAGGTTGGCGTACTCGGTTTTGTTGTTTGTCTTTATCCAGGCGGCCAGCGCATCTTCCTGGGCTTTCTTGGTGCCGTACACATCGTACTTCAGCAGCTGCTTGGTTTCACCGTCGTAAAACTTCCAGTAGTTGGCCAGGCTGGCAAAGTTGCTGGCCAGCTGCAGTTTCACGCCGGCATCCTTTTTCATTTCCTCAAACATGGCTTTCAGCCGAATATCCCGCATGTACACATAAGCCGGGTTCTTGATGTCGGTAGCGAGCTTGATACCGTACGAAGTTTCAAAACGGTTGGTACTGCCGGGGTAGCCGAAGATCATGCTGAAGTCGCCCTCTTTGATGCCCTTGAGGCTGATGGGCAAAAAGTAGCGGGATTTAAAGGGAACGTTATCGGCGCTATACGCAGCAGGCTTGCCGTCTTTACCCATGTACACCCTGAAGATGCTGAAATCGCCGGTATGGCGGGGCCATTCCCAGTTGTCGGTATCGCCGCCAAACTTGCCGATTTCACTTGGCGGCGCTCCCACCAAACGCACGTCGTCGTATGTTTTTGTCACGATAGCCAAATATTGATT